>BNTT01000058.1 GCA_025996815.1 Bacteroidia bacterium | reverse complement strand
AGCAGCAACCCGGCAGTGGCAACAGTGAGCGCAAGCGGTGAGGTAACAGCCGTATCGGCAGGCACCGCCACCATCACCGTTACCACCGCAGACGGAGGCTTTACGGCAGATTGTGAGGTGACGGTAAGTGCAAGCAGTGTTTCTGTAACAGGAGTAACGCTTGACAAACCGAGTATGGCACTCACGGTAGACCAAACAGACTTGCTGACCGCCACAATAGTCCCCGCTGATGCTACCAACACGGCAGTAACGTGGAGTAGCAGCAACCCGGCAGTGGCAACAGTGAGCGCAAGCGGTGAGGTAACAGCCGTATCGGCAGGCACCGCCACCATCACCGTTACCACCGCAGACGGAGGCTTTACGGCAGATTGTGAGGTGACGGTAACAGCAGCAACAGCACCAACTATCCCTGTAACGGGCATAACGCTCAACACGCCCGCTATCACGCTCACCGCAGGAGGCACAGAAACACTTACCGCCACTGTACAGCCCGCCGATGCCACCAATCAGCAATTCACGTGGAGCAGCAGTGACGCAAGCATTGCAACGGTGGTTGATGGTTTGGTTTCTGCCGTTGCCGCAGGCTCCGCCACGATAACTGTAACCACAGACGACGGTGGCAAGACAGCGTCTTGTGAGGTAACGGTAACAGCAGCAACAGCACCAACTATCCCTGTAACGGGCATAACGCTCAACACGCCCGCTATCACGCTCACCGCAGGAGGCACTGCAACACTTACCGCCACTGTGCTGCCCGCCAATGCCACCAACAAAACAGTAACGTGGAGCAGCAGCAATGCAAGCATTGCAACGGTGGTTGATGGTTTGGTTTCTGCCGTTGCCGCCGGCACCGCCACGATAACTGTAACCACAGACGACGGTGGCAAGACAGCGTCTTGTGAGGTGACGGTAACAGCAGCAACAGCACCAACTATCCCTGTAACGGGCATAACGCTCAACACGCCCGCTATCACGCTCACCGCAGGAGGCAGTGCAACACTTACCGCCACTGTGCTGCCCGCCGATGCCACCAACAAAACAGTAACGTGGAGCAGCAGCAATGCAAGCATTGCAACGGTGGTTGATGGTGTGGTTACTGCCGTTGCCGCCGGCTCGGCTACTATTACCGCAACTACTGCTGACGAGGGTAAAGAAGCGACCTGCACTGTAATCGTCCAAGAAGCAGACGAACCTGCCGGAGCCAATGGACAAGGAAGCATTAGTTTCACGCTGCCAATCCCTTCCAATGTGCCTTTTACAGGTTCTTTCGACATTGAACTTCCGGCAGGATTGATTCTGGATATAATACAAACGGCATTGAGCGAAGACTTTGCTTTGTTGTATGAATTAGTTATCACAAACAAAGGAAACGGCAAATGGACGCTCTCTATAGTCCCCAAAAGTCAGTCAAGTTCTCCCGCAAACAGCGGGCTAAGAACGGCAAGAAGTGCCTCCGAATTGGTGGCTCGCAAACTGTTGAATATTGTTTATACCGTAGCGGAGGGAACGCCGGATGGTGATTACGAAGCAAAAATCACAGACCTTGTATTTAACTTCGCTGATGAAACAGTTATCGCAATGGACAATGCCATCGTGCCGATAAAGGTAGACCATACTTATATATCTCCCACCGGCAATGGTAATGTGGCTGTAGATAAGTTGCAGATTTATCCCAACCCCACATCAGACGTGGTGTATATCAAAAACACCAACGGCGCAGAGGTGAAAGTGTATAATCTGAATGGCGCCTTGCTGCACCGCACCCGCGAGAGCCGCATCGATTTGTCGGGCGAGCCTGCGGGCATCTATCTGCTGCGCGTAGGGGGTGAGACTTTGAAGGTGGTGAAGAAGTAGTCTAAATCAGGATTTTCAGGATTAAGGGATTGACAGGATAAAAAATCTTGTTAATCCCTTAATCTTGTAGGCTCTACCGGTATTTGTGTGTAAATCCCTTTGTGTCAGGCGTTTCGAGCCAATCAAGTCTGGGCGGCGTGAAAGCATCCGCAGCATCCGCCTCTGCCACGAATTGGACACCAAAAGAGGCAAAACCATCAATATGATATTCGGCGAGCCAATCACCGTTGCAGAACAGCAACAACACCCCGACATCAAAGATTTGGGGTGCTTTTTGCAGGAAAAAACGTATCAACTGGGGCTTAACTCCTCCATCCGGCAGGCGATTTCTTTTCCGGCAAAGGCAATGCCCAGCAAGGCGACGCGCTTGTGACTGCCTGCATAACGCTCATAGTAGCGGCGTTCGTGGATTTGCGCCAATGCCGTGTCTAATAATTTGTCTGTATTCCCTTGGGCAGCATATTTTATTTCGGCGATGACGGCGCGTTCTTTCCACGTCCACACGGCATCGATGCGACCTTTGTCGGTGCTCACTTCTGCATCCACCTTGAAGCCCAACAGATTGAGCCAGAGTAGCAACAAGGAATGATAATATTTTTCGTCAGAGCCCCACAATTCGTAGGGAATGTGTGCAAAAAGTTCTTGCAGGTTGCGTTCCAATGCCTGCGGGTTGCCCTCCAAAAGTTGTCCCATCATTTGGCTGCGCACCATTCCTACATCCAACGAAGAAACAGCGGCATAACTCGCCAACAGATGGGTCGTCAGTGCCTGATTCACTTCTTCATTGGGCACACCAAGCGTATAGAGCATAGTGTCGTTAAACGGGTCTTGCTCCTTCTTTTTTACGGTCAAATAGCCTGTCTGAAACATCAACACTTGCGGTTGTATCGCCCGAATATCGAAACTGTCAAAACTGGCAGCAGGCAGTTTGATTGGTTCCAGCAACGATTTCACATCATTATGCTCTTTTAAGATATTGACTATAAAAGTGGGCGACCCTGTGGCAAACCAATGGTCGATAAACTCTTTTTCTGCAAAAAGCACCAGGGTTGAAAACGAATTATACACAAAAGTGGCACCGTCCCAAGAATAGCCATCGTACCAGTATTTGATTTTCTCTATGGCTTCCTGCTTGGTACATTCGCGTGTTTGAGCCAACTCTTCAATATAGGGGTCGAAATACGATTCCAGTTCTGCCTGCGTATAGCCGCAAATTGCCGCAAATTGCGGGTTAAGTGTGATGTCATGCAGATTATTCAAGCCGGAAAAGATAGAAACTTTAGAAAATTTGGACACGCCGGTCAAAAATATAAAGTGCAAATGTTCATCAGCGGCTTTCATCACCTGATAAAAATCGTGCAAAACCGTGCGATTGGCTTCGGCTATTTCAAGGTTTGAGAGGTTGTCAATGATAGGTTTGTCGTATTCATCTACCAAAACAACCACTTGTTGCTTTGTGGATTTGTGTATTTGTTCGAGCAACTCTTGAAATCTACCGGGGAGTGTTTCTCTCGATAAAGATAATTGGTGTTGGAGTGCATAGGAATCAACTAAAGAATTTAATGATGACTGCAAATTTTCGGGACTGCGATTGGCTGTCCCTCCAAAATCAATACGAATGACCGGATGTTGCTTCGTCCAATCCCACTTATCTTCAATCCACAGCCCCTTAAACAGTTCTTTCTGCCCCTTAAAGATGGCTTCCAACGTGCTCACCAGCAGTGACTTACCAAATCTGCGCGGGCGCGACAGAAAAAATGGTCTGCCGGATGTAATAAGGCGATGAATAATCTCCGTCTTGTCAATATACAAGTAATCGTCGTTGCGCAAATTCGCAAATGACTGCATTCCGATGGGTAATTTTTGCATGATGTTTTTTTTTCGCAAAGGTACGAATTTTTTTTGAAAATAAATTCGTACCTTTGCGCCCGAAATGAGTATAAAATCACAAATTCATATCCATAATGGAGAATAAAACAGTTGCAATAAAAATTGGGGATTACCTGTATAAGCATTGTTTCGGTGCTTACAGATTACTGTACCCCATCATGAAGCACTATCAGGATGGTGCCGAAATCAAGTTGATAAAAGCCAGCGTCAATGCCGGCGACACCGTGCTGGACATTGGGGCAAACATTGGTTTTGTTACGCGGCTATTGAGCCGAAGCGTGGGTAAACAGGGCTGTGTTTACGCCTTTGAGCCGGACGAGGTGAACTTCCGGCACCTGCAAGCAGCCACCCAATCGCTCAGCAACGTGACCCTCAAGCACGCGGCAGTGAGCAACACCTCCGGCACTATCACCGTGTATAAATCGCCCATGCTCAATGTGGACCACCGCACCTATCCGATTGACGACTACACCTCCAAGAGCGAGGTCGCGTGCCTGTCCATAGACGACTTTTTGCCCAAAGACACAAAACTCGATTTCATCAAAATGGACATACAGGGCTACGAATTTACCGCCCTGCAAGGCATGAAAAACACGCTGATACGCAACCGCGACCACCTTAAACTATTTATGGAACTGTGGCCCGCCGGATTGAAAAAAGCAGGTTCGTCGGCATCCGCCGTTATCGCTTTTTTGGAGAAGTGCGGCTTCCAGCCGCACTTGCAGCGAGGTCAGAGGCTGTCGCCTCTAACCTCGCTGCAAGCAAAAGACTACGACGACGAGCCTGATAATATTTATTTCAATATTTTTGTAAAAAAACAATAGAAAAATGAAAAAAAGAGTAGTGGCAGAGAAGCCCGGCGTGTTCGACAAAGTAGAGAATTATTTGGCAGGGAAAGATAAAATTTTCCTGTGGGTGTGCCTCGCCACCGCATTCGTATTTGCGTGTCTGCTGTTTAGCACGCGAATTACAGACGCTAACGATGATGCTCTGTACATTGAAAGCGTAGCGGCGTGGGTTGATGCCGGTTTTTTTAATTATTATGGCGGGGTCAATGCTCCTCTTTTCTGTATGTTTTTGACGCTGCCGGTTGCCATTTTTGGTGTCAATCTGGTTGCTCTGAAAGCGTTTTCGGTCATCTGTTTTGTATTGGGCATCTTTTTGATATACGTGGCTTTCCGGCGCAGAATACCTTATTTGATTCTTTTCCCCGCCTTGCTGCTCACTGCGCTCAACTCGCTGTTTCTCTTTTATGCAAGTCAGATATATACGGAATGTTTTGCGCTAACCGTTTTTGGGCTGTTTTTCATTGCCTGGTTCAAATTGGACGATGCGACAGACAACGGTGCCGATATTAAAAAGAATTGGAAACCGTTTCTTTTGATGGGCGGAGCCACCCTTCTGGTGTTTCTCACCCGCAATGTGGCTGCTGTGGCGATTGTTGCGCTGGTGGTTTACTTCCTGCTCTACAAAAAATATGCGACGGCAGGGTATGCGGCAATTTCCTTTGGTTTGTTTGCGTTTTTGTATCACAAAGTGATTGTGCCGCTTTGTTGGGGTAATGTAGGAAGCCAGTTTGGCAGTCAAGGCGGCGTGATGTTCCAAAAAGATGCCTTCAATCCGGCTCTTGGACGGGAAGATTTCCGCGGGATGGTTGTCCGTTTCTTTGAAAATGCAAAAATCTATTTTTCGCAATTATTTGAATTGGTATGCCTGAAACCCGAAGACAGCCCGCGCAGTTATTCTTGTTTTATCATTGCTTTGATTTTGGTGGGTCTTGGCGTTGGCTTCGCCGTTGTCAATAAGAACAGACACATAGCAGCCGCCGCTCTGTATGCTGCAACTCTGTTGGGAGCAACATTTTTTGCATTGCAAACTCAGTGGGGGCAGCATCGACTCATAATGCTGTATATCCCCTTTATTGCGATTGCCGTTTTTTACGGCATCGCCGAATTGCTCAAAAAGCCAAAGGCAAAAGGGCTTCAATGGCTATATGTGGGCGGCGTTGCCCTGCTGCTATTGCTCAACTTCGCGCACACCGTTGGAAAAGCAAAACAAAATCTACCCGTATTGCGTGCCAATATCGCCGGAGATACCTTTTACGGCTTCACGCCCGACTGGAAAAATTACTTTTTGATGAGCCAATGGGCGGCAAAAAACGTGCCGCAAGATGTTGGCATCGCCTGTCGCAAGGCTCCCATGTCGTTTATCTATGCGCACGGGCGAAAATTTGCGGGGATATACAACGTGCCGGCTGTCGCCATTGATTCCGCGCTGCAAGTGTCAAAATATAAGCACCGCTTTGTATGCCCACCGGCAGGCACAACGATTCCCGGCTTGCAGCCATATATCGTTGCCCTGTTGATAGGAAATGGGATGTACACTGTATACGACATCCCCGAAGCAGTGTATGCACAACTCCCGCCCGACCCGTCTGTCCACCTCGACCCGCAAAAATTGCTGGACGCGCTGCACAAAGAGAACGGAAATATGTATGCCGTCTATCCCGACGACCTGTTGAGGAGCTTCAAAGGCGGAAATGTGCGCTATGTGATAGATGCCAGCCTGCGCCTCTATCCGCAAAAAACAGGCGACACCGTCTCCACCGTGTGGCGTTATCTCGTCTTCATCGAAAGCAAATATCCGGGCACGTTCCGCAAAGTGCACCAAATAGGAAACGACAACGACGAGCCGGCGATGCTCTATGAGGTGGTTTATCCAAGTGGGTTTGAATAAAAACAAAAATAAATATAATGAAGAAAAAATTTCTTTTCCCCTTTTTAGGGCTGGTTTTGGGAGGGTTTACAACTGTTTGTGTGCAATCGTGCACCGATGATGAAGACAAGACTGAAACGATTACAGGAGGGTCATTCGTCGGGCGTTTGGTGGTGGAAACACCGCCTTTCGAGGAAGATAGCGTGTTGCTCACATTCACCTTGTCAGGCAACTCATTTGGGACAATCGTTATGCACGATGTAACATTCAATGCGAGGATGCCACACTTGGAAGCTATGACGATTGATGGTATTTCCGTAGTTGCCACCGTCGGCAGTCTTACGCTGACCGGCGAAGATATTGTGCCAACGGCAGGCGATACTTCCGATACTAAATATATTATGACTGAGTTACAAGGAGTTGTAACTCAGGATAGTTTGATTGTTTCAATGAAAAGCGGTAGTATGCCGCTGTCGTTTCACGGAAAGAGGCAATGACGTTATATCCGAAACTAATCACCGACGCGCTGGAAAAAGTGCGCTACCCGGGCTCCGGCAAGAATATTGTGGAGGCAGGTATGGTGGCAGACAATATCCGTATCGACGGCAATAAGGTGAATTTTTCGCTTATCTTAGACCGCCCCAACGACCCGTTTGCGAAATCGCTTATCAGGGCTTCGGAGACGGCTATATTGACGTATGTGGGTGCGGAAGTAGATGTTAAGGGGAATATCTCGCTGCAAATTCGGGAAGATGCTGCGGCTACTAATGGGCAGACAAACCCCGCCCCTACGGTTGCACAATCACTATTGCCGCACGTCAAAAACAGCATCGCTATTTCTTCGGGCAAGGGCGGCGTGGGCAAAAGCACCATCTCCGCCAATCTGGCGGTGGCTTTGGCGCAGTTGGGCTATAAGGTGGGGCTGCTGGATGCCGACATCTACGGTCCCAGCATCCCCAAAATGTTTGGCGAGGAAGCCGCCAAGCCCTGTATGGAGGTGGTAGACGGCGGGCGCGAATTGATTGTTCCCATTGAAAAATACGGTGTCAAACTGCTGTCCATCGGCTTTTTTGTGGATGCCAACGATGCGCTGATTTGGCGCAGTGCGATGGCGAGCAATGCGCTGAAACAACTCATCACCGGTGCCGATTGGGGTGAATTAGACTATTTTCTGATTGACCTCCCTCCCGGCACGGGCGACATCCATCTCACTCTCATTCAGTCGCTTAACCTCACCGGCGGCATCGTCGTTACCACGCCGCAAGACGTGGCTTTGGCGGCTGCCCGCAAAGGCATCAGCCTGTTTCAAAACGAGAAAATCAACGTCCCGATTGTGGGATTAGTCGAAAATATGGCGTGGTTCACACCTGCCGAACTCCCCGACAACAGATATTACATCTTCGGCAAAGACGGCGGAAAAAACCTCGCCAGGGAACTGAAAATCCCCTTTCTGGGCGAAATCCCCATAGTGCAAAGCCTGTGCGAAGCGGGCGACCACGGCACACCCTCTGCCCTCAACCCCGACACCGGAATGGGGCAGGCATTTCAACAATTGGCAGAAAAAATCGTCTGTGAGGCTAACGCCTCGTGATGCGGAACGGGCTAATACTCCTCCTCGTTGAAGAAAAAGTCCTCCTTACTGGGATAATCGGGCCAAATGTCTTCGATACATTCATAGATTTCCCCTTCGTCTTCAAATTCTTGAAGGTTTTCCACGACTTCCGGAGGCGCACCGGAGCGCACCGCATAGTCAATCAATTCGTCTTTGGATGCAGGCCAAGGCGCATCCTCTAATTTTGAAGCTAATTCTAAAGTCCAATACATAGTCTATAGTCAATTTTTGCGCAAAAGTAGTCATTTTTTTTTATTTGCAAGGCTTTTCCCAAAAAATTTCGTCCTGATTACACAAAAAACTTTGCTTGCGTGCCAAAAGGAAGAAATAATCGGACAGCCGATTGATGTATTTCAGCACCGGAGCATCCACCGAAACCTGCTCTGAGAGTGCGTAGATGCGCCTTTCGGCTCTGCGGCAGACCGTCCGGCAGACGTGTGCCAATGAATTGCTGCGGCAGCCGCCCGGCAGAATAAATTTGTTGGCGGGAGCGATGAGTGCGTCGATTTTGTCCATTTCGACTTCTAATGCTTCCGCGCTTTCGGGGGGCAATTCGCACGTGAGGGTGCGGGTCAAGCCCGCCATGGCAGTCGGGTCGGTGGCGAGGTAGCCGCCCACGGTGAACAGGTCGTGCTGCACTTGCAGGAGAAATTTGCGGTCGTCGGGGTCGTCGATTTCGTCCAGCAGGCAGGCGATATTGGCGTTCAGTTCATCCACCGTGCCGTAGGCTTCGATGCGGGCATCTGTCTTCGCCACCCGCGTGCCGCCCACCAATGCCGTGAAGCCCTTGTCGCCCGTTCGCGTGTAAATTTTACTCTTTTCCATATTTGCAATAAAAAATAATTCCTGCAAAGGTACGAAAAATTCATAACTATTTTGTACTTTTGCAGTGCGATTGCGGGCTTGCCCCACAATCGCAAATGAATTATATACAAGAAAAATTATGCTCGAAAAAATTGTTATTCTGGATTTTGGTTCGCAGACGACGCAGTTGATTGGTCGCCGGTTGCGCGAACTTAATATGTATTGCGAAATTGTGCCTTACAACAAATTTCCTGCCGATGATGCCTCCGTGATTGGTGTGATTTTGTCGGGAAGCCCGTTTTCAGTCAATGATACGGAGGCTTTTAAGCCCAATTTGTCTGCCATTCGGGGGAAATATCCGATGCTGGGCATTTGCTATGGTGCTCAGTATCTGGCATATAGCAGCGGCGGGAAGGTGGAAAAAGGCGACAGCCGCGAATATGGTCGCGCGATGCTCACACCGATTATTAAGGACGACGACTTGATGCGCAATATCCCCGCCGATTCGCAGGTGTGGATGTCTCACGGCGATACAATCACGGAAATCCCCGACAATTTCACGATTATTGCAGAAACGAAAGACGTGAAATATGCCGCCTACCGCCTTGAGGGTGAACCCACTTGGGGCGTGCAGTTTCATCCGGAAGTGTTTCATACAGAGATTGGTACGACGCTTTTGGATAATTTTCTTACCATTTGCAACGCCAAAAAAGACTGGACACCTGCCAATTTTATTGATTCGACGGTCAAACTGCTGCAAGAAAAAATCGGCAACGACAAAGTCATTCTCGCGCTGTCGGGCGGGGTGGATTCGTCCGTGAGCGCGGTGCTGCTGAACAAAGCGATTGGCAAAAATCTGACCTGTATCTTTGTCGATAACGGATTGCTGCGCAAAAATGAGTTTGAGAAAGTGCTCGACGACTACGCGCATCTGGGCTTGAATGTGCTCGGCATTGATGCGAAAGACCATTTCTATAAGGAATTGGAGGGCGTGACCGAGCCTGAAAAAAAGCGAAAAATCATTGGCAAGGGCTTCATCGACATTTTCGACCGGGAGGCAAAAAAACTGACAGGCATCAAATGGCTGGCTCAGGGCACCATTTATCCCGATATTATTGAGTCGCTGTCGATTACGGGCACGACCATCAAATCGCACCACAATGTGGGCGGACTTCCCGAGAAGATGAATCTGCAACTTGTTGAGCCACTGCGACTTCTGTTTAAAGACGAGGTGCGCCGCGTGGGGCGCGAATTGGGGATGAAAGAACACCTCATCAAGCGGCATCCATTCCCCGGACCGGGTTTGGGCGTGCGCATTCTGGGCGCAATCACACCCGAGAAGGTGCGTATTTTGCAGGAGGCGGACGATATTTTCATTTCCGGATTGCGCGAATGGAATCTCTACGACCAGGTGTGGCAGGCAGGCGTGGTGTTGTTGCCGGTGCAATCGGTGGGCGTGATGGGCGACGAACGGACGTATGAAAATGCGGTTGCGCTGCGTGCTGTTACCTCCACAGATGCCATGACCGCCGACTGGGCGCATCTCCCTTACGAATTTCTTGCCAAAGTGTCGAATGAAATCATCAATAAGGTGCGCGGCGTGAACCGTGTCGTCTACGACATCAGTTCCAAGCCGCCTGCCACGATTGAATGGGAATAATTTACGAGGTGCGCAACGTCTTGCCAACCTTCAAAACCTCGCCTTTTTTAATGTTGTTCAATTTACGCAGTTTATCCACGCTCACCCCTGTTTTCCTTGCTATGGAATACAGCGTTTCGCCATTGCGGATGCGGTGGTATTTTACACCGCCGTTGGTGTGCGAACTTGCGGCATGTTTTTGTTGTTTCGCTACCTCAGAATTTGTTTTGGAAAACACATAATTGTCTTCCTTGATGCACAGGGCATTGAAATCAACAATCTCTTCGGGGTCAATTTCCTGACCTAAAAATCGAAATTCAAAGTGGAGATGCGGTCCCGTCGAGCGTCCCGTGTTTCCACCCAACGCAATCGGCTGACCAACCTTAACCATTTCGTCTTGCGCCACCAAAAAACCGGACAAATGCCCGTAAACCGTTTCCAAGCCATTCGGATGGCGAAGCACCAAAAAATAGCCAAAACCCCGCTTTTCAAAACTGCGCACGCGCACTTTTCCGTCAAAAGCGGCAACAATCGTGTCGCCAATATGCAACGCAATATCCGCGCCCTTGTGCATCCGGCGATATTTGGGGCGATAGCCAAAATGGGAAGTCAAACGACCCTCAATCGGCATCACAAAATCGGAAACATCAATAGTGTATGTTTCCGGAAGCACAACATTCGCGTATGCTTTCACATAATCGGTGTTCCAACCGTCGTAAATTTCATCCGCCGGATGCAACTCTTCAAAATCAAGGTCCATCAAAACAGAATCCACCAATGCGGTTTCCAAACCGGGTTGCAGATGGTCGGCAAGCAATGAAACTTCTATTGGTTTGTCCGATTTCACACGTGCAACTTCGCTACGAGGTTGCGACTCACTACCCTGTGCCTGCACATTTCCCAGCGCAAACAAGAGGACACACGGTAGCAATAATACACTTTTTTTTACCATAATAAATCATTTTTTCCCTTCTCACGGAGGTGCAAAGAAAATCTTTGCAAAGTAACGGCTTTTTTTCCATATACGCAAATATTTGGGCATGAAATACACATAAAAATACATAAACAAAGTTAAAATTCAACAAAACATCTAAAATATGGAATAATTGTGCATTTTTTCGAGAAAAAAGACTACCTTTGCAGCGCAAATCAAGCACGGGGTTGACTGGTTTTGACAGCGGGCAGAAGTGATTTGTAAGCATGCAGTGCGTCGTTGTTCGGCACTTAAATCTCGGATGATACAAATTTAACTGGCGAAAATACTTACGCTATGGCTGCCTAATCGAAGTACAGTAGATTATTTGGCTTCATCCCCACTCAAGGAGAGGGGACCATACATCACCCGGAAGCTCTGGCTTCGAAGCAATCCGAAACGGTGGTGCGGCAATATCGGAGATAGTCTGGGGAGCGTCCCGAGCCTCAGATGAAATAAAGGGACTAAGCTCGGCATTGGTGGCTTCGGTCTTGTGCAGAGTCGAATAAACAAAGCGAAGATAAGCATGTAGAAAGCAAGTTAATTCCTCGTTTGGACGAGGGTTCGAATCCCTCCAACTCCACAAATTGCGCCGCGATGTATCCCATTGCTGCCCAAAAAGGAAAACAGTATGAATGTGTGCCCGAAAAATAGCGAAAGTTTAACAAAGTTTAACCGCCAAATGTTTGGTGGTCTTGATTATTTTGTTAAACACACACACACACACACACACACACACACACACACACACACTCACGGCGGACGAATGCGAATACATCAATGGAATAAGTTCCCCCGGCGGCAGGTGCCGAAATCGCCCCCACCGACAAAGTTGCTCCTGTGGCAGTGGAATTTCCCGTCAGTTCTTCAAATTCTTCCGGAGACATCTCCGGATAGCTGCACGCGGCACAGAAGCCGAGTAGTGCGAATAAATACAATTGCTTTTTCATTTTCATCTGTGTTAAAAATTTATCCCTATGCCAACATTTATATCACCGAATCGTTGCGAACTGCCCGATAAAATGGTGCAGTAGCCCGCGGAAAGCGAGAACCATTTAATTTTCACCATCGCTCCGGCTTCCAATTCCACGCCTTGCTGAAATGATTCATCGGGGCAAAAGTAGGAGTCTACGTCATCGTTTACTTTATACGCTACTCCATAAGTGCCGAAGCCACCTCCTCCGTAGAGATAGCAGCCGCTGAACAAATGCACCATCAGCCCTCCTGTCAATGCTAATCGCGAGTATGTTTTGTTGTTGTAATCCAGCAAAGAAAGGTATTCCGCAGATTCAGCCATATCAAATACACTGAGATTCAGTTTAAATCGACCATAGCCTCCCCACTTTTTGTAGCCTCCAAGCGTAATCCCAAGAGGTGCCGCTTTTGAGAATGCGTATTCTATGAAAAATTTGCTTTTTATGGATTGTTCTCCTTGGGGTTGTCCTGTTTGGGGTGGCTTTTTGTTTCCTTTTTCAATTTTATTCGTTTTCTCCAATGTTGCATTCATCTCCGCAATTTTGCCCTCCGCCACCTCCACCGTTTGCTGATAAGGTTTGTGGTCTTTGGCTTGCAATTCCACACGATGCGTGCCAATCAGCACCTGATTGATGATTGTTGGCGTAGTTTCTTTTTGCTTCACGCCATCAATCACAATGGCGGCATCCACCACGTTGGCACTTATATTCAACGAGCCGTAGATGGGCGCAGGGGCTTGCAAGGGGAGCGTTTTGTTTTCGCCCGCTTTCACCTCAAACGAACTGACAGAGGGGCGATGCGCTGTTTTTTTTACTTCCACTTTATACGAACCGGGCATCAACCGACCGTTCCAACTACCCGCGCCTTTGCGCTCATCATTGACATAAATATCTCCGTCGCCGGTCAAGGTGATAACCGCAAAAGCGGGTTTTAAATCAGGTGTCAAAGACGATTTTTCCGATGCGCGTATCTCAACCTGTCCACTTAGCGGATAATACATCGGGGCTTCTATCGTGTATTGATGTTTTCCGAAAGACAGCAACTTTTGAAATGTGCCATTGCTGAATGCCTCGGCGGGATTACCATCTAATTTTATCATCGCGCCCTCAACAGCGCAATTGACGATGAGGTACTGCAACGCCACATCCTCATTGATAACGGTGGTGGTGGTTCCCGATTTCAATTTTAGGATATAGACAGTAGCCTCTTTCAGCGATGAGCCAAAATCATAATTGCGGACGCTTCCCAAATCTTTATGAATAATGGTCAGGCGTTGTGCGCCGGGCGAAAGCCACACCCATATTTCGCCCGTTTTCTGCTCGCTGTGCTCTATCCCCACCATACCCGCATCGAAAGTGATGTCTTCCAACTTCAAAGGCGTTTCAATTTTCACCATAGCGCAGGTCTTATTGTTCGCATCCGTGCGCTTGCTCGTGATGCGTGCCGATTGGTCGCTTTCGTCCGGCGCAAAACTTTGTACAGCGATGTTCTGCGAAAAGCCCATCGTGCCGACTAACAGCAAGATAATAATTGTAAGAAAACTCTTTTGTATTGTCTGTTTCATCGTCTAAAAATTAGAAATATCATATAGCCCAAAATCGGGGTCTTTCTCCGGCTGCCACGTGCGAATATGGATGGTAGGCTCTTCGGGCTTGTTCAAATCCACCATTAAAAAAAGATAGCCCGTGTCGCCGTAAGTCGTTGAAAAATAGTCCTGTTTCAGTTGGATGCCATAAATTTCGCCACCCGCACCGGCTTTCTTTACACTCGTGTCTGTGAATTTCAGATTGACATATTCGTTGCTCTTAAACACCGTGCTAAGTTGCTTCATATATTGCCCTTTCGTGTATTGGGTCAATCTTGTTTGATTGGCGGGCAATGTATATTTGGCATTGTCCGTGCCAACGTGTTTTTTTACGGTTTTTCCCACAATAATCAAGGCATTGTCTGAAAATATCGACTCAATGTAATCCAATCGCTTCAAAGCATACGCCGTCTTGTAGTTTTCAATAAAATTGATAATTGCCAAACGCGAATATTCGTCCCACTGCTGATATTTCATAATATCGTTGGTCGTATTGGCGGACAACGCAAACGACAAAGAGCAAATTTTCCCCTCATCGGGTGAGATATTAAACACCACATCCTCAACAAATGCGCGGCGATTGTTGCTGAAACTAAACCGCATCGGCAGCGACCGCGCGAGTATGCCGTCTTCAAATTTAACAAACGAATACGTTGGTTTTGAGAGAATTACGGCATTTCCATAGCGCACCAATTTGGTGAAAATATCAAAACCGTCTGCCGTGAAACAATCGCGCGCCGATTCATAATTTTTGGCGCGGATGGCGGCTTCCACCCGTTCCAATAGTAACAAATAATCTGAGCCATTAACCGCTTGCACATTGTCATTGCGGGCTTGACCCGCAATCCCCTCACTATTCGTGATTACCGCATTGGTGGAAACAACCGCATCATTTTGGGCAACCGCATCTTGTAGGGTCGTGGCGCGCCGCGACCCTACGGTTACGGATGCGGGTGATTTCGTTAATGAAACATTGGCATAACTCTTTTTAAAAATAACCGGCTCCACCTTATTCAAAACATCATTCACTTCGGTATCAACTTTCCATTCATTTTCAAAGGCATACTCAATTTTCAGCCGCAAATCTTTGTGCGCAGCCGCATCGCCAACCACTTCTGCCATCCCTTTGCCGTCTTTTGCACCCGTAACCAACGACCAGTTGCGCCCATCGAAAAACGAATAATCGCAATTCGCGACAGGCTGCTTTTTGTAGGTAATGCCCAAAATATATTGCGTCAGATTGTCATCCGGCTGTTTGTCGCTCACCTCAAAATCGAGGTTGCTAATCGTTTCGTTGATTTGTTTGGGCAAAAAAACGTCTAATTTTTGCACTTTATCCGCTATCGTCATTGTTACACTTTCGGCATTAGGCAGGCTTTGCAGCAGCATCAACGCCCAATAATAATAGCGCAACGCATCGGCTACCTGATACTTGGCATCGGCGGCGAGGGCTTCCGTCACAAACTCTTTTACCTTGCGCTCGCGCTCGGCAAAGATTTTCCCCACTTCCGCTTTCTTCACAAACCGGAACACGTGCACATTTGGCTCCTCGCCCCAACTCAAAATCTCGGTGTTTTTGATGGTGGCGTTGGAATGGGTTTGCACCAAAGTGCTCACATATTCTTTCACATCCTTGCCGCTCGTTTCAGATTGAATCGTAAATTTGCTTTCCACATTGGCGGAAATGCTATTGATGAGTGTCGCCAAAGCCTCTTTTTCCGCCAAAGCGGATGTTTTGCCAATGCCTTCGCCCCAATAATAGGCATTGCTTCGCTTCACTTCGTCAACAGTTTGCGAAAAGGCTGATTGGACACATAAGCATCCAATCAGCACTATCAAACACTTTGCAATAACTTTCATTCTCCCTGCTGGCTTTTTTCAAGTTCGGCTTCCACGCGCTTGCGATACTGGTCGAACTCAAAATTCATTTTCATTTTTTGTTCGTCAGGAATGCGCTGTTGCACCTTTTTAGCCACAGAAGAGGCAATTTCCGCAACGCCTGCTTGGTATTCCAAACAAACCCACACATTGTACTGATTGTTTGGAAGCAACTCTTTGTAAGTTTTAATAACAATCGTGTTGCTTACTGCCTCATTAGCAATGCTTTGTACTAAGTCGTTTTGCTTTGCACCCTGGTCGGTTACTGCGCTGCCCGAAGCCGCATCGCCCGAATAGAGGTCGTAACCCAACGTTTCTTCGGATGTTGCCGTCTTAATTTTGGACGACAAGGCTCGAGCAAATTGCGCTCGTGCTTGCGTTTCTGCAATGTTTTTGGCGGTCTGCTCTTTGAAATGCGTACCCTTGCCCACTGCGCGTGTTGCAGGTTTCTCTTCCTGCATCTGTTCGCAGATGTTCGATTGCACTACTGTTGCTCCTTTAGCTTGTGCAACAGGTTTACTACTTCCGCAGCCCGTAATCATTACGCCTGCAATCGCTGCCGTAGCCGCGAAAATCAATGTTTTTTTCATTGTCTTTTATTTTTTTAATTTTTAATTTCCTTGCGATACTGTTCGGTGTTAGCATCAATTTTTGCTCGTTGCTCATCCGAAACACGTTGTTGCACTTGTTGCTTGCTACTTCCGCAACCCACCATCATCACTCCTGCGAACGCTGCCGCAACAGCCAAAATCATCATTCTTTTCATCTTTTTATATTTTTTTTATTATTATTGATATTATTTCACTGCTCCAAAAACCTAACAGGTTTTCAAAACCTGTTAGGTTTTAACCACCAAAAGCCGCCTTTTTTTTGAAGACAGCATCTGCTTTTTTGTTTGAAAAAATTTGTATATATTACGCGCGAGAGGTTTAAACCTGTGTGTGTGTGTGTGTGTGTGTGTGTGTGTGTGTGTGTGTGTGTGTGTGTGTGTGTGTGTGTGTGTGTGTGTAACAAAATAATCAAGACCACCAAACATTTGGCAGTTAAACTTTGTTAAATTTTCACTGTTTTTTGTGCACACGTTCATAATATTTTTCTTTTTCGGCGACAAAGGTAAGAGTTATTTTT
>BNTT01000057.1 GCA_025996815.1 Bacteroidia bacterium | reverse complement strand
ACGGGGCAATACAAGAGTTAAAAACAATCGGAAGAGGTTACAGAAATACCGCTAATTTCAGAACGGCTATTCTCTTCTTTAACGGTGATTTAATGCTCTTTCCACACAATTCCCAGTAGAACCAAAAGAAAAATGATTTATCGCTGACCGAAGTGGTACTTTTGGATAAAATTCAAAAGGCTCAATCGGTTACAGATGATGCCGCTAATCTCCTGAAAAAGAAAAAATATATTGAAGGGCGCAAAGGCAATTACTATATAGCGGCTGAAATATCGGCAATTACAGACAAAAAAGCAGAATACTCAAAGAACAAAGCCCTTGATAAACAATATTACCTTGATTTTATCCTGAAAGCCATTTCTGACCATAAAAGTCTGAATAGAAAAGAGATAGATGAACTCCTCTGGACGAAATTACCTGATTGGATGAATGATGAGCAACGAAAAAACAGGATACATAACTTGATAACGCAACTAAGGTCAGACGGTAAAATTACAAATAAAGGAGGTTTTACAAATCCGGAATGGGTGTTGGGATAAAAATTAACAGAGAAATAACAGAGAAATAACAGAGAAATAACAGAGAAATAACAGAGAAATAACAGAGAAATAAATATAGCAGGCTGTATATTAGCGATTTATATCTGTTAGTTTGGCAATAAAATAACAGAGAACTGACTCGTACTTATTTTAAATAAAGCACAATTCATTGATGTGGACACAATGGACACTTAAAATTTGCATCTTTGCAATCTGTTTTCTACCTTTGCCCTCGCAATCTAAAAAAGATAAAAATATGAACAATACACAGTTAATTGCATTGCAAAAAGTCCTGACGAAAGGAGGAGTTACGGCTTTGTATGCCACGTGCAAATATGGCTTGGGAAGATTTCCCGAAAACCCTAAGGATTTGCTGAAAATTATCGAAATTCTGCGCGGGGAAGGCATTTTCGACTACGAAGTTACGCTTGCCCAATTGAACAGGGCGATGGACGATGCCGAGCGGATTGTTGAGGAATCGGCGGAACAGGGCATTGGCATTGTTTCGTACTTCGACGAGCGTTTTCCCGAAGCACTGAAGCATTTCACGAAAAACGGGAAACAAGCCTATCCGCTCATCCTGTATTACAAAGGCAATCTCAAGAGTGCTGCCGAAATGTATGCCATCGCCGTTATCGGCACCCGCCATCCCACCGAAGATGGTGTGAGAATGGCTTACCACTACGGCAACTATTTTTCCGCTCAGGGATTTAATATTGTGAGCGGTTTGGCAGTAGGGTGCGATGCCGTGGCGCATATAGGCGCATTGGATGCAAAAGGGATGACGACCGCTTTCGTAGCTCACGGATTGGACATTGTGCCTCGACAGACAGAAGTGGCAGAACGAATCATTGCATCCGGAGGGGCTATTGTTTCGGAATATCCGGTCGGCACGCCGGTCGGGTATCAAAATCTGGTGGAAAGAAACCGTTTGCAGGCAGGGCTGTCCGATGCTGTGATACTCGTGCAGAGTGATTGGAAGAAAGGCGGCAGTATGCACGCGGTGAATGTTGCCATTGAAAATAAAAAACCTGTCTTCGCCGTAAAATTTGCGACCGAAGAGGCAAACAGCCACCCGATGAGTCAGGGAAATATGCAATTGCTCAAAGAGAAAAAGGCAAGGATGCTCACGCCTGACAATGTGAAGGAAGTGATTGATGCGGTTGATAATAGCGACGATATAAAAGAATGAGATATGAAAATGTTAAGTGACATTGAAATTTGCCTTGACGACCGCAAAAGGATTTTGAACGAGCGGTTTGTGTGGAACGATGAGGCTATAAACGGGATTAGAACGCTGAGCCAACGACTTGTTGATGCTGAACAGCTGGTTGTTGCGGAATATGACAGCCGCAAAGCGGAGTTGGAAAGCCGGATACAACAAAAAGATAAGTTTCTGACGGATTTTATCCATTACGGGCTGCACTTTTTGTATGACCATTCGCCTGTAAGCACAAGGATGTGATTATCAATCATCCCGATTATCATTACCTCTATATGCCAACCGTAGAGGATGCCTATCGTGATGATTTTCCAATCATTTCCCTGATATTCAATGACACAAAAAAATACAAATTTCCACCCACCGAGCGAAGCGCGATGCCGCAAAAAATAACAGTGTTTAAAGAAAAGATAGCGACGTTAAGGGAAGTTGATTGAGAAATTGAAAGCAAAGGGTGTTTGAATATCTGTGCCAAGCAATTCAGGCAAGTTGCAGGGCAAACCTTCTAAATTTAACGCAATTTGGTTGATTGGGCAAAATTGTGTTAAAGCGGTTGTAGTTGAAAAGTTCTTGCTTTCTTTTGGTTGTTAATTCAGAAAAAAGTTGTAACTTCGCCAAAATTTTTAAGACATAAAAACATTGAAGTATTATGAAATTTGTAGAACGAATAAAACAATTACGCGAGGAACGCCAACTATCGCAACGAAAGTTGGCGACCGCTTTGGAATTGATACAGCAACCTATTGCAAAATAGAGAAAGGCGAACGCCGTGTTACAGCCATAGTGGAAGATGAACATAAGGTTGCAGATAAAGTATTGAATATAGCAGAAAAAAATATAAATAAATAGATGGCAGAAAAAATAAGATATACATTTTCAGGACACGAATCTTTTTATTGCAAGTCGCTTTGGCTGAAAAAAGGATACGATTTTGTGTTGGCAAACAAAGACTTTAATGAGCCAAATGCCGTTGTAAACTTAGGTGTAGGGAAAAATATGGTCGCTGCAATTCGTTATTGGTTGCGAGCTTTTGGTTTGGTCGAAGAAGGCAACACGACAGAAATTGCAGATTTCCTCTTTGATAACGAAAACGGCAAAGACCCATATATTGAAGATTTGGGTACTTTGTGGCTCTTGCATTATATGCTTGTAAAAACCGAATTGGCAAGCATTTACAAACTGTTTTTTGTTGATTTTCATAAGGAAAAGAATCATGAATTTACAAGAGAACAATTACAGCATTTTCTCAAACGCAAAAATGCCGAAACTGCGTATGCCAATCTATACAACGAAAATACAGTTAAAAGGGATATTGGTGTGCTGTTGCAAAATTATGTAATGCCAAAACAAGACCGACCTAATGAAGATTTTGCCGCATTATTGCTCAATTTGAATCTTATTCGTCAATCCAATAGCGAAAATAAAACGCTGTACTTTAACATAAAGGGAAGAAGTGAATTAGTTCCTGATTTTTTTTTGTATGCCATAATTGATGATAAACACAGCGAACAAATTGTTTCTTTCGACAAGTTAATGGATTTGGCTTTGATTTTTTGTTTGAGTAAAACAGAATTGATAGACACTGTATTACTTTTAATTGAAAAATATCCCAAACATTTGAGATATACTGATGACGGTGGTATTAAACAGTTGTTTTTTCTCAAAGAAATAGATAAAAACGAAGTTTTAGAAAAATACTATACAAGCCAATGAAATTCGCATTGTCAACAAATATAAAAACCGTACAGTTCAATGATTTTCACTACATTGTAACTTCAAACTCCCGCAGAGTTTTAGGCAGTTTAATTGCTGATTACAATTCGGGCATTCATTGTTTTACTTTGGTAGGAACTTACGGCACAGGGAAATCAAGTTTTTTGGCGGCATTGGAAAGGGATTTGTTGCTGAATACCAAATCTCTGTTTGAAAACAAAGGACAATTCAATGAATATGCAAAATTTCAAACGCTCAATATTGTAGGCGATTACAACACACTTTCTAATCTTTTGAGCGAGGAGTTGGAAAGCAATAGTGTGAACACAAAAGAGTTTTTTTCTCGCTTTGAACAAAAATTGACCGAGCATAAAAAGAGAAAGGAATTTCTTTTGCTTGTAATTGATGAGTTTGGGAAAATACTTGAACACGCAGCAAACCATAACCCTGAAAAAGAGTTGTATTTTTTACAGCAGTTAGCAGAGTTTGTTAATCACCCGAAACACGACAATATCATTTTAATCACTACTTTGCACCAAAGTTTTGGTGCATATTCCAAGAAACTAAACGAACAGCAACGCAACGAATGGGAAAAAGTAAAAGGTCGTTTTAAAGAAATCGTTTTTAGTGAGCCGGTTGAACAACTTTTATATTTGGCTGCGGCACAGATAGAAACGGCAAGCAAAAATATTGTTTCGGAAAAGAACTTTAATGAACTATTTCAGTTAGCCCAAAATTCAAAATTTATCAATCGTGATTTAGAGATTGATATTGCGCGAAAACTTTATCCGTTAGATGTTTTCTCGGCGGTTGTTCTCACTTATTCCATTCAACGCTACGGACAAAATGAACGCTCGCTGTTTTCTTTTTTAAGTTCCAAAGACAATAATTCTATCAACAACTTTGAGCCGACAGATACTCAAACCTATAATTTGGCAAATGTTTATGATTATATCATTTACAATTTTTACTCTTATTTGTCGGAAGTAAATGCCGATTCTACAAATTGGCGGGCAATCCGAGTCGCGTTAGAACGAGTTGAAGGGTATTTGTCGGTTGAAAAAATTGAAAATGCAAGCAAAATTGTAAAGACAATCGGTTTATGCAATTTGTTTGGCAATACTATCAATTTTGACGAAACCGCATTGTGCCAATATGCAAAATTAGCGTTGAGTATTTCTAATCCCGAAAAGGTAATCAACGAACTTGAAAATCTGAAAATCATTCGTTTTGCCAAATATAAATCGCAGTATATTATTTTTGACGGAACAGATGTAAATATCGAAGATGAACTTTACAAAGCGGCAGGACAAGTACCTCGCCCTATTGATTTTATTGACGATTTGAATGTGTTTTTTGAGTTCAAAGTTGTACAAGCAAATGCTTCATTTTATAAAACAGGAACTCCGCGTTTTTTTGAATATTGTCTTTCAAATCAAGCACAAACGCTAATTCCGTCGAACGATATTGACGGCTATATAAACCTTGTTTTTGCAAGTCCAGAAAGCAAAGAGCAAATAATTGAAACTTCAAAAAACTGTAACGATGCAATATTGTATGTACATTTCAAAAATTCAGATACAATAGTAAATCATTTGTACGAAATTCAAAAATTGGAATATGTTCGAAAACAGATTTTGATAGAAGACAAAGTCGCTGAAAAGGAAATACAAAATTTAATTGCTTATGAAAAAGATATTTTGAACAAAGCAGTCAATTATAGTTTAGTGTCTTTCTTGGAAAATATTGAATGGTACTACAAAGGGGAACAAAAACAAATTCACTCACAGGCAGATTTTAATAAATTGCTATCCGAAGTTTGCGATGATGTTTATTCTTCAACGCCAATTATTCAAAATGAATTGTTTAACCGGCAGAAAATCAACAGTGCTATTTCACTTGCTCGCGTAACATTGTTAAACACTTTGATTGATGATAGTTGTGTGGCAACAAGCGATTTAGGATTTGAAGACGATAAGTTTCCGCCTGAAAAAACGATTTATTATACCTTACTCAAAAATACAGGTATTCACAGAAAAAATAACGGCGCATATACTTTATGCGAGCCAAACAATGATTCTGTCAAAAATTTATGGAATAAATGTGAGGCTTTTTTGAAATCTGCCGTTGAAAAACAACGTAAATTGGGCGATTTAATTAAAATATTAAAAACCGCACCATTTAAACTAAAACAGGGCTTTTTAGATTTTTGGATTCCTGTTTATTTGATTATCAGGAAACAAGATTATTCCTTGTATGACAGTGAAGGCAGGTATATTCCAAATATCAATCGTGAAGTGCTTGATTTATTGCAAAAATCGCCCAATGAATTTAGAATAAAGACATTTGCCATCGAGGGAGTAAAAATAGAGTTCTTTAATCAGTATCGAAATCTTATCAATCTCAATGACAAGGATTTAATCACTCAGGATAGTTTTTTGGAAACTATAAAACCATTTTTGAGATTTTACAATGATTTGAATGAGTTCGCAAAAAATACGCAAAATTTTGATAATCCTAAAACAGCAAAATTTCGTAGTGTATTAGCAAAGGCGACCGATCCCGAAAAAGCATTTTTTGAAGATTTGCCCAATGCATTGGGCTTCAAATACGATTCTTTGCCAACGAACAAAGAATTTATGTTGCAATATCAGGAGTTGATTAAAAATGCAATAAGGGAGTTGCGTTCCTGTTATTTCAATTTTATCAATAAAATTGAAGAAAATGTTATTGAAGTTTTGGGACTGCAATCAAATAATTTTGCGGACTATAAAACGGAAATAGAAAGTAGATTTAAAGGGATAAAAACTAATCTGTTATCTAATAAACAAAAAAGTTTTCACAACCGATTGCTTATGCTTCAATTTGATAAAACACTTTGGTATGAATCAATTTGTTTTGTTGTGTTTGATAAACCGTTAGCTTCGATTAAAGACAACGAAATTGCATTATTGATTGAAACACTACGACACCTTTTTGTCGCTCTTACCAAATTTATTGACATATCAAAAGTTGCGAATAAAAACTTAAATGCTGAAATTTACAATTTTGAGTTGGTTTCTACAAAAGGAACTATAAAACCTCAATCATATATTTTGCCTGAAAATCAAAAAGAAAAAACAAATGAATTAGAAGCAAAAATAATTAAAATCCTCTCAGGGGACAATAATTTGGATGTGTGTACGTTATTAAGAATATTAAAGACAAAAATCAATAATGATGGTTAGGCACGTATTAGGCATATCAGGAGGAAAAGATAGCGCAGCATTGGCTATTTATCTAAAAGAAAAATATCCAGAGTTGAAAATTGATTTTTACAATTCTGATACGGGTTGTGAATTGGAAGAAACGGAGCAACTAATAAATCGATTGGAGTCTGTTTTAGGACACATCACAAGATTAAAAGCTGCACAAGGTAGTCCGGAGCCAACGCCATTTCACCACTTTTATAAATCAAGTGGCGGATATTTGCCTTCGCCACAGGCGCGGTGGTGTACGCAAAAAATGAAATTGGCAGAATTTGAGAAATTTGTAGGCGATGCACCGACTGTTTCATACGTTGGTATTCGTGGCGATGAAGAGCGCGAAGGATATGTTTCTACAAAGCCGAATATTCAGGCAATTTTTCCATTCCGCAGGAATATTTGGAGTATGGAAGTTATCAATAAATTTTTGCATAATGATAACATTGACAGGCTTATTGATATTTATGAGATGGTTTGTGCAAATAAAATTTTAGAGCAGGCAACTAAAATAATAAAGACGCCATTGACAAAGCAGTTTTATTATAGTAAAAAACTTAATGCCTTATTAGACTTGGATGTAAAAATATTTAATAGGGCGGTTTTAGCTTTTCTAAAAACAACAGATTATCCTGTTGGAAAATTGGACTATTTCCCGTTGGTTGAAAATGAAGATGTTTTAGATATAAATGATATTTATCAGATTTTGGAAAATAGCGGAGTTGGAATCCCTGCCTACTACAAACCAATAGAATTTGAAGTAGATGGGAAAAAGGGCACATACAATAGAAGTCGTTCCGGTTGCTATTTCTGTTTTTTCCAACAAAAAATAGAATGGATTTGGCTATACGAGCAACATCTCGATTTATTTCAAAAATCAATGGAATTTGAAAAAGACGGTTACACTTGGAACCAAGGCGAAAGTTTGGCAGATTTAATAAAGCCAGAACGCATTCGCCAAATCAAATTAGATGCTATCAAGAGGCAAGAAAACAAAGCAAAGAAAGAATCAAACTCTTTGTTAATTGATATGTTTGCTGATGATAGTGATTTTTGTGCAAATTGTTTTATATGAACGAGATGAAAAAAATATTTGAATATCTAAGAAGGCAAAGCGATGAGCATGAATCTGTTCTACGTGTTCAACAGCACGAATTATGGTTCTGTTTTACAAAATTTCAGATAATCATTGAATTTCTTGATTTGGAAGATGATGATTTCAATGATAATTTTGTGCTAATTACAGATATTGATTTTTCTGTTCTTTTTTCCAAAGAAATTTCAAGAATATACATACAAGCATCTACTCCTATTTATGAGGATAGGGAAGATATGTTTTTTGAAACATCATATACAAATTATGTGAACTACTTGATAAATGCCATAAAGAAACAATATCCCGAAGCTATATCTGATTATGAAGTAATGCAATTCTGTATAGATGATTGCGGCAGTGACTATGGGTGTCCTGAAGCATGGGAGTATGGATTTCAAATTAACATTGATGAAGATTATTGGACAAGTGATTTTTTTTACAATTTTCTCTTAAACGAAATTGAAGCAAATCTTCCAGACTTCTTTATTCCTCCTTTTTATAACACACAAACAGAATTGAAAGAATCATTTGAGGTAAAAATTCTAAACACTAATACAAAAATTAGACGGTTAGGGTACATGAAAGTTTTGCTTAGAATGATTAATGAGCAATCGAAAGTGCCGATTTCTAAAATCAATTTCAAGTTTGAAAAATATTGCACAGAGTATGATTTATTTTTGCAAATTTATAAAAATAAAAAAGGGAATGTTATTGTCACTAAAACTGGAAATTCCGCAAATCCATACATTGAAATGGCTGTTAGTTTAGGACTAATACATAAGTCAGCCGGAGTCTATGAAGTTGGAAAAACGGGAAAGGTATATAACATCTTAAAAGACAAAATTGATGTACCTGATACAAATCCTTTTGTGTTATCAAAATTTGATACAACATTCTTTTTAGAACTTTTATTGAAAGAAGATTATTGGTTTTTATATGCAATTTTGGAACAAACAGCAATAAATCCTATTATTGCATATAAATCCTTAAAAAAAGAATTTAAAAGCATATTGTTAACGCAAATTGCACAGTTTATTGATAAAGCTCAAGATAATAATGAACAAAGGGTACTCCCATTAAAAATGATAGAACGGAGAATAAACGATTGGAAAAAGCCGGAAGTCTATATGGAACATGTTTTGATGCCCCGATTGAATTGGCTTTATGACATGGAATTGATTGATTTGAAAAATGATTTAAGTTTTCATTTAACAAAAGAAGGAGAACGGCTTTTATTTAATTTAACTGTTTGGAATGATATTGCGTTGCATCGTATTGTTTCTCCTATATCATACATAGATAATTATTTCATGAAAATGACTACCTTTGCACTTGATTTAAAAAAGAATATGAGAATATATCAAACAGAGAAGGTTATTGAATGTTTGAATGAAAGTTTTGTGCTTTTCAAAACATTAGCTCCGAATAGGGTGACCTTTTCGTTGTTTGCAAATTACACGAAGCATATCTTATTTTGGAACAATTTTGAGGCAATTGACACTGCAGACTTGAAAAATCTATTTGAGTCAAAGCAACTACCAAATTATATTTACAAATATCAGGAACAATATAAAGATGGATATATACAAAAACAAAATTAATTACAAGTATGAGTACATTTGAAAAATTTCAGTTAAAAACGAATCCATTTCGGATGACACCAGCGATTAATTCAGAAGAATTAATCTGGGCAGGTTTTCCAACCATAAAAGAGCGGTTTGAAAAAAGAATAAGACGGTCTATTCAAATTCCAAACTCCAGCCTCATACTGAATTGGGGAGAATATGGTAGTGGTAAAACTCACGCTGCAAAGTATTTTAATAAAATATCTGTTTTGCAAAATTTAGCAGGCGAAAGACAATCTATTCCTTTGTCATTGAATATTAATTTTCCAAATAGCAAGCAACCTATTACAGATATTTACACCCAAATAATAGATAAATTGGATATTACGGCATTACGAAAAAATCTTACAGATAAAAAGGTAGATGTTTCTGCTACTTTGAATTCAGTCACGGATAATTTGTTTATGAGAAATGTATTAACGTTGATGTTCGATGAGACCGTTGATGTTACTTTGTTCAAAAGTTATCTGTATAGGACAACATTTACAAATACTGATTTGAAATCGTTTGCAAAAAATGGTGTTCAGCGGATGTTCTCGACAGATAATGATTTAGCGGAATTTCTTGCAGCATTATTTTCATTAGTTACATATCAAAAAAATGTGTATTCATGTGTAATTATTTGGTTTGATGAATTTGAGAGTATTGCTAATTTGAGCAGTGTAAATATTCATACAATTAACAATTTTCTGCGTGCCATTATTGATAAAACTCCCGACAATCTATTGCTGTTTTTGAATTTAACTCAATCTGCTATGATGGATACTGAAGATTTAGGAGAATATTTAGACGAAGCCGTAAAAAATCGTATAAAAGAGAGAATTGAGTTGTCTATTCCCACACCAGATGAACTCAAATTATATTTAAAAGAATTACTTAATAACACAATTTTCAGAGATAACGATAATGGCGATTGTTTCCCATTTGGAGATGATGTACTTAATGTTTTGATTTCGGATTTAGGAAATGTTTCTTTGCGAGGTTTTAATGATGCACTCTCAGTTTTA
Organism: Bacteroidia bacterium; assembly: GCA_025996815.1. Classification (GTDB taxonomy): domain Bacteria; phylum Bacteroidota; class Bacteroidia; order Bacteroidales; family Azobacteroidaceae; genus Azobacteroides. The sequence goes on along the minus strand of BNTT01000057.1, from coordinate 6,740 downwards.
TTAGAATCTGCCGTTTTTGATAACATAGATGTAATTGATAAAGATTATTACGATAGTATTAAAAATGAAATAATTGGTTGGAAATGATATTACCTGTAGTTTTAGATGCTTGTACGATAATAAATCTTCTTCGGATTGATGAGGAAGATGAATTTTTGTTCAAAAAATTAAAAGATTTGAATTTGAATATTTCTGATTGTGTGTATAAAGAAGCACAAACAACAGTTAATCATAAGCCTCTTTTAGCAGAACAAATAGATTATATAACTGAACGACTACCTTATTTTGGTACAAAAATTATCAATTTTGATAATTCTATTAAACTTGAGTATTTCGATGAATTAAAAAGATTTTGTAGTTATACAAAAGAAAATGGAGAATTGTATTCTACTTTATTATCGCTACATGTATGTAGAAAAGAAGGTACACGTCTATTTTTCTATACCGATGATATTCCAGCGAAAAAGCAATTCTCTCCATATTTTGCTTACCAACAAATAGGAACTATTGGCGATTCTGTAGATTTACTACTGTTCTTATTTTGGTCTGTCTCCGATTTTAGCGAAAAACGCTTAAAAACGTATCTCAAAAATCTACGTTCTGAATACGCAACTCCATTAAAAGATTTTTCAACTAAGATTGAAACTAACAAAAATTCTTGGCTTAAATCTAAACCAAGAGATACTAAATTGAGAGAAAACTTACAAAAAATTGAAACAGGATACTTAAACTTAGATTTTATTCTTTTAACCGAAGCAATTAATTTTTTCAAAACAAATAAAACGAAATATCAAGAAGTTAATGCTATTATTAAGCAACATGATAGTATTGCTACAGAAGCTGAGATAACGGTTAAAATAAAGGATGTTTTAGATAAAATGAATAACTATAAAATTTATAGACGCTGATGCTAAAAACAGGAATCCATTTACCGCCTCACAGGCAATACGAATCGGCTACAGAATTTGAGCCGATAGATTTCTTTTCAGAATGTTTGTGCAACAGCAAGCGGTTTGATTTGAAACTTGGCTTTTTCAGTTCTTCGGCTATTCGTACATTGTCAGATGGTTTTGCTTTGTTTTTACACAATGGCGGCGCAATGCGACTAATTATCAACAATATTCTTTCTTCGCAGGATAAGAACGCTATTATTGCAGGTGCAACAGAAAACCCTGCAACTATTTTGGATTTGTCGGATATTGTTACCTTGAAAAATACCCTCTCTGCAAACGACAAGCATTTTTTTGATTGTCTTGCGTGGTTGATTGCAGAGAGAAAGATTGAAATAAAGATTATTACGCCAAAAGATACAGAAGGCATTGCGCATACGAAAGAAGGCGTTTTTGCTGATGGAAATAATGTTGTTGGATTTAACGGCTCTTGTAATTTTTCAAAAACTGCGCTTTTGGAAAACAAAGAAAGCATTGATGTAAATTGCGATTGGGACGGTGAAATTAGTAATGCAAAATTGAAAAATACAATTTCAAAGTTTGAAAAAACATTTTCGGGCAATGATAATTCAGTTCAATATATTGAACCAAAAGAAATTACAACGAGTATCGCTCAACATTTTGGCGGTAAAAATTTAGACGAATTGCTTGAGATTGAAAATGAATTGCTTGGAAATAAAAAGAGTACGCCTGTCCGACAAACTATTAAGAACGCCCTTGACAAAGCAAAAAAGCAAGTTGAAAACACAATAGAAAAAATAAAAGAAGAACCAAAACCGAAATTTCCTTATCCGCAAGGCGCACGAGAATATCAACAAACAGCATTTGAAAATTGGAAAAACAATAAGACAAAGGAATTTATTAAAGGACAAAATGGATTATTCGCTATGGCAACCGGCACAGGAAAAACAATTACTTCGTTGAATTGTTTGCTTGAAATTTATAATAAATGCGGCTATTACAAAGCATTAATCCTTGTTCCAACAATAACGCTTGTAAATCAATGGGAAAAAGAGTGTAAGAAATTTCATTTTGGCAACATTATAAAGGTTTGTTCAAAAAACCCTAAGTCGAAAGATGATATTGCTAGCATTTTACTAAGAGAAAAACCTTTTGATACTTTTGATACTAATGAGGTATCGTTTATCATTGTATCCACTTACGCCTCTTTTGCAAGGGCTAATATCTTTTCGGAATTAAATCAGTTGTCTGTAAAAACTTTGCTTATTGCAGATGAATGCCATAATATGGGGTCGGCAACAATGCTAAAATTACTGTCAAAAGTAAATTGCAAAAGAAGAATCGGACTTTCGGCAACGCCTGAACGCCAATTTGACGAGGAAAGCAATAAAAGATTGTTTGCCTTTTTCAACAGTGAAAATGGCTACACCTACGAGTATTCAATGAAAGAAGCAATAAATAAAGGCGTTTTGTGCCGTTACTATTATTATCCGCATTTAGTATCTTTAACAGATTCCGAAATGAAAGATTATATGAAATTATCTCTCAAAATTGTAAGATATTTCAATTTCAGTACCGGCAATTTTAAGAACGACCCAATTTTGACAGCCTTGTTATTAGCCCGCAAACGCATTATTCATAAGGCATTCAATAAAGTGCCTGTTTTCTATACTATTCTAAACGAACAATATAAAAAGAAAAAAAGTCTTAAATATACACTTGTCTATGTTCCAGAGGGAAATGACCCGAATGATTATTTTGAAACCGATTTTTATTCTGAAAAAGATGAAGACAGGACAGAAGCAGATGTGGTTCGTATTATTAAAGATAATACAGATGAAAACATAGTTGAGGCAATACAAAATTCAGATGCCGTACATTTGATTGATGTTTTCACAAAGGCTGTCAGAGATATTGAAGCCCGAACTACGGTTAAAAAATTCACTTCGGAAACAAAAGACAAAGTAGATATTTTGGAACAGTTTGCAAACGGAGAAGTAGATGTGCTGACCTCAATGAAGTGTCTTGATGAAGGTATAGATGTACCTCGTGCTGAATTAGCGATTTTCTGTGCAAGCACAGGAAATCCGCGTCAATTTGTACAACGGCGTGGTAGAATTTTGCGGCAGCACCCTGATAAACAATTTGCTTACATTCACGATTTGGTAGTAATCCCCGAAGTGAATCCGAATAGCGAAAGTTACGAAATGGAACGCAGTATGCTTAAAAAAGAATTGGAACGAGTAAATAATTTTGCCTCGCTGTCAGAGAATAGTTCGCACACGGTTAATGTGCTTTTCGATACAATGAATCATTATAACTTAAATTTATATCACAATGAGTAACGAAGATAAAATGTTGCAATTAGTCCTGTCGGACACAAAGTTGAGTTCGTTCTACGAATATAACGCAGACGAATTTACAACTATTGAAGATGCTTTGAGAGCCGACAACCCGATTGTTGTTGCCGTAGCAAAAATAATTCGGGGAGTTAGGGGGAACTCAGATAAAAGTATTCAAAAGGAGGTTTACAACGAAGTTATTAACTATCTAAATAATAATTTGTTATGAATATTAAAGAGATCACAATAGAAAATTTCCGCAGTTACTACGGAACTAATACTATGAAATTTAAAGATGGTTTGGTTTTATTCCTTGGGGACAATGGAGATGGCAAAACAACCTTTTTCGAAGCATTGGAATGGCTGTTTGATACCTCAATAACTAATATAGATTCACGATTTATTTCAGAAAAAAAAATTGCAGAATTGCCCGAATTTGAATCAGATACTTTACGGGTCTCTATGACTTTTGAGCACGATGGAGAAAAAATCGTGGAAAAATCTTTTTCTTTTAGTAAAGAGCAAAATGGGGAAATCAAAACAGATAATTTCCAATTTAAAGGATTCTATGATGATGGAGTACAACGCAGTCCGATACAAGGAGGTACATTGTTAGACCGTTGTTTTGAAGCGGCAATTCGCAAATATTGTTTGTTCAAAGGCGAAGAAAATCTCAATGTTTTCAATAATCCAACAGCATTAAATTATCTAATAGAAACATTCTCGAATATCCGCCAATTTGATCCTTATTATACAGGCGATGACGATAAACCGGGCTTTACTGATTTTGCTGAAGACCAATCAAATAAAGCATTTGAAAAGGCAATGAAATCGGACAAGCAAAACTCACAACGAGAAAGAGAGTTAAGTTCTGATTTGGATAGGTTAAGAAGAAAATTAGACGACACCCGTAAAAGGCTGAAAAACAACAGAGATAATGCTACTACCTATTCAACAAAGTTGGAGGACTTAGAAAATAGCAAAGAGGCAAGTACTCTTTTGAAAGGCATAAACGAAAGATTAAAATCGCTGTATGATAAAAAAATAAAAATTGAAGGATATATTAACGAAGATTACACAATAAAACTTCTTGACGAAATGTGGATTTTATGTGGATTCTCTCAAATTTTCAGAGAATATCAAGAAAAAGCAACTGCTTTCAGCAAAGAAAAACGGAAACAAGAAGACGAAGATAAAAAGAAAAAAGGTAAAGAAGAAGCATATCAAGAAATTTCTCAAAGTTTAAAAGATGGGATAGTGCCGCTTTCAATCTACGTTCCTGATGAAAAAACAATGCAGGAAATGATTGAAGACGAGTTTTGTAAAGTTTGTGGGCGTGAAGCAAAACAGGGTACAGATGCCTACAATTTTATGGTCGATAAACTAAATGAATTACTGAAAAGCCAGCAACCAAAAAAGGAAAAAGAAGAAGCACCGCTTTTTCAAAATAATTTTGCAAAAGAGTTGGAACAAAAACGTATCAGTTTAGAAAATAACCAAGAGGAATTAAACAATCTGACGAATACGATTAGAGAAAGAATTGAATTTAACAAGGCACGCAAAGCAGAAGTAAAGACAATGCAGGACAGCATTGATGCAGAAGAATATGTAAAGAAAAAATTATTGGCTCAAAATGACAATCTAACTGAAGAACAATTAATTAATGCTTATCAAAATATTTCTAATTGGTGGGAATATAGAAAAGACGCTGAAAAACAAATAGTCATTCTCGAAAAAGAAGAAAAAGAGATTGAAAATGAATTGACGGATGTGCAAAAAAAATATGATGAGTTGGCAAAAGACTCTGTTGCAAATACATATTGCAAAATTCACGCGGTGTTAAGTAAAATTCAAAAGTCCTTTAAAGATGCCAAAGAAAAAAACACGCAAGATTTTCTCTCTCTCTTAGAGGAAAAAGCAAATCAATATCTTGAAAAACTCAATATTGATGGATTTTATGGAATAATTCGCATTCTAAAAACGGATGATGGCTCAGCGAAAATAGTATTGCAGGATAAGAATGATAGATTCATTCCAAAAGCAAATCAGGCATTGGAAACTACAATGTATATGTCGGTACTTTTTGCTATTTCAGACCTAACTACTATAAAACGTGACAATGATTATCCGCTTATTTTTGATGCGCCTACAAGTTCGTTTACCGAAGGAAAGAAAGTTGATGATTTTTATACCGTAATTTCTGACATAAAAAAACAATGTATTATTTTTACAAAGAGTTTTTTAATAGATGATGCAAACGGACACAAAGTTGTAAATTATGATAAAATTAAATCATTAAAAGGAACTGTTTATCGTATGGAAAAGCAGCGACCATTTGATGATAAAGACTTATCAACCATTCAAACAGTTATCACACCTATAAAATAAATAATTATGGCAGCAGAAAATTTATATGATATTTGGGCAAGAAGAAACCCCGAATGGGAAAATCACTTTGAAGAAACACTTTTGAGGCCATTTACCGATTATGGTGTAGGCTCTTCAGAATTAACCACTGCAAAGGGTAAAACATTTGGCGCAGGTTATGAACTCTACATTTACGCTTTTTTTGTCGGGCTTTATGCAGATAAAAAAAGAGAATTGGTGGGCGATACCAAAGGATTTGGGCAGCCAATTCAGTATTGGGGTAATTTGGATTACAAAAAATTCAGAAAAGCATACCCAAAATTACGAGAGTACATTTTCACAGCATTAGTGGCAAAAACAGAAGAATTAGATTTAATCGCTCTTGAAAAAGGGGAGATTACAGACCGCAAAGCCGTTGATTACCTCATTAACACTATGGAACAATATGCCAATTACGGTTTTCACGCCATAGAAGAAAAAATGAAAGACAATTCAAACTATTTCTACAAACACACAGGCTTTTTGGCTATGATTTTGGATTTATTAGTTCCAATGTCTAATAGTAGTGATGTTGAAATAGAAGAATTATAAAACAAATTAATGTATTATGTCCGAATCTCAGAATACAAATCCTCGTGGCACGATGATTACCTTGATTGAATTTGCGGCTTCGCCAACGCGCAGGGCGGCAAAATCTACATCGGCAAAGACGACAGCGGCAATGTCATTGGCATTACCGCCGAAGTCAATCTTTTGCAGGAAGACGGCAAACATCACATAGAAATCGTTGTGCAGCCTTACTCCGTGCCTATTTCGTTGCGTGGCAGGTATTTTTATCGCAGCGGCAGCGTGAAACAGGAATTGACAGGCGCAGCACTGAACGAGTTTTTATTGGAACGCATTGGCAAAAAGTGGGACAGCGTGCCTGTTCCAAATGTTCAGGTAGAAGATTTGAAAGCGGATGTTTTTACTTTTTTCAAAGAGAAAGGCATCAAAAGCGGTGTTGTATGTGAAAGATAAAGCGAAAATTACCAATGGCGAGTATCAGGAAATCAATAAAAAACGAAAATAAAATGCACGATTTTGACGAATACATACGCCAAGGCGAACCCGACAAAAT
>BNTT01000056.1 GCA_025996815.1 Bacteroidia bacterium | reverse complement strand
TGATAACAATCTGTATCTGTTTGAAACTGCCTGTAAAAATTGATTGAGTTCACTCCCTTAAATTTTATCCTTTCTTCCATGCTACAAAGGTAGCAAATTATTGGGGCGACCTAAACGCCTATACCAAAACAACTTTAAACTTACCGTCGGCTACAATCAGGAAATTAAAACGAACAAGAGTTTTAACGCCTCCAGATTGACTTTGATTAACAGCGACACGCCGATGTTAAGCCTTGCCACCGGTTCGCAAACAGTGGGTGACGATGCCACAAGTTGGGCTGTGCAGGGTGTATTCGGTCGGTTGCACTACGACTACGACACCAAATATCTGATTGACATAAACGGACGTTATGACGGCAGTTCGAAGTTCGCAAAAGGGCATCGTTTTGCTCTCTTCCCCTCGGTTTCTGCCGCATGGTATCTGAGCCATGAAGAATTTATGGAAGGTACAAGCCATATTTTGAGCGACCTCAAACTGCGCGGCTCTTATGGCAGCCTGGGCAATCAGAGTATCGACGGCAATTTTCGCTATGTGCCGGGATATGCTATCAACCGTGACCAGGGCTATCTTATTGACGGCGCAAGAGGAGTAACGGTGACGGCACCCGGATTGGTGAGTGCCGACCTTACATGGGAAAAAGTAACCCAATGGAATGTCGCCGCTGACTTCGGATTTTTGCAGAGCCGGTTGAACGGTAGCTTCGATGTTTTCACCCGAAATACTATCGGGATGCTCACTGCATCGCAGCCATTGCCCGGCGTTTTGGGCACCAACGAACCGCAAGCCAATGCTGCCGACATGAAAACATCCGGATGGGAATTAGAACTCAAATGGAACGACCGCATTAAAAGCATCGACTTGGACTACCATGCGTCTTTTGTGCTGAGCGACGCTTTGGCGGAAATAACCAAGTATGACAATCCTCAAGGGTCACTTGGCTCATACTATGTCGGCAGGAAAATCGGCGAAATTTGGGGCTACGAGTCGAACGGACTTTTCCAAAGTGATGCCGAAATAGCGAATGCCCCAAGTCAGACCGCATTGGCCACTGTTACATGGCTTCCGGGCGACGTGCGTTATGTAGATAAAAACGGAGATGGCTTCATAACATCGGGCAAGAACACGGTTGACGACCACGGCGACCGTTCCATTATCGGCAATAACACGCCGCGCTATCAATATGGGATTACGCTGGGCGGAGCATGGAAAGGTTTCGACCTCGACATATTCCTTCAGGGCGTAGGCAAACGCGATTGGAACCCCGATGGTCGGTTCTATGGCGTAAACGGTCGCTGGGATGTTCCGGCAAGGGATATAGGTAGCTATTGGACGGAAAAGACTCCCGACGGGTTTCTACCAAAGATGTATCAGGATGATGAGCATACAAGTGCTAATAGGCAGACAAACTCCCGCTATTTGCAGGATGCTTCCTATTTGCGCTTCAAGCAGTTATCGCTGGGTTATACCCTGCCGGCAAACCTGACGCGGAAGGCTTCAATTGACAAAGTAAGGGTCTATTTTACGGGACAAAATTTGTTTACATGGACCAAATTGTCCAAGATGTATGACCCCGAAATTATTGGTACGGCAGCAAGGGATACCGGCGTTGCGAACAATCTGTCATATCCTATCGCCCAAGCCTTTTCGTTTGGGCTGAATGTAACTTTTTAAATAACTTCTAAATAATAATAAAATGAAAACAAAAAAATATATATTATGCGCCTTTCTGCTTCTGGGGATTCAATCCTGCGATGTAACAGACAGGCTGCCGGAAAATACTTTTACGGATTTGAACTACTGGACTAAGGTAGATGATTTGAAGTTGTTCTCGCGCTATTTCTATACCACGCTCTCAGCTCCTCCGGGCGGAGCCGATGGTTATTTGGATGGCAATTCGGATATAACCGTTCCGCAGTCCGCTCCGAGTAATTTCTTCGATATGCGCATCGTGCCTACCGAAGACGACGGCTGGGCAAAAAGCGACTGGGAAAATATTCGCCGCTGCAACTATTTCATGACGCATTATCAAACAGTGGTCGGCGATGCAGTCGATATCAATCACTATGTAGGGGAAGTGCGCTTTTTCCGTGCGAATGAATACTTCAACAAGGTGAAACGCTTTGGCGATGTGCCCTGGTACGACAAGGACTTGCAAACCAACGACACGGAGTTGCTTAACAAGGGGCGCGACGACCGTCTTTTCGTTATCGGAAAAGTGATAGACGACCTTGAATTTGCTGCCGCCAACATGAAAGAGCCTTCAAAGGTTTCCACAGGACAGTTGCATAAATACTGCGCCCTTCAAATGCTGTCGCGCGTGTGCCTGTTTGAGGCTACCTGGCAAAAGTATAGCAGCGCACCGGAAACGATATGGAAGCCGCTGATGGAAAAAGCAGCGACAGCGGCAAAAACAATCATGGACGACGGTGGTTACAGCATTGAGGCGGGAACAGCCCAATATACCATGGATGATGACCATCCGCTGATGTATAAAGGCAAGTTCATACAGGAAGACCTCACCAAGGATAAAGAATGTATTTTACCGCGGGTCTATATCAGAAGTTTATTGCAGCATGGCTTGAGCAGAAATCGTTCGTTTGGTTTGAGCAAAGATTTCATTGAGCAGTTTTTGGACATCGACGGTAAACCCATTGCGACAAGCAGCAAATACCTTGGCGACGACTCCATCATAATGGAGATACAAAACCGCGACCCGCGTCTTTGGAATATGATAAGCAACCGATATGTGCCGTTTACGCTTTCTGCTGATGGAAAGCCGAAATCAAATGTGGTTGATATTCCGGGCGGTTCGGGTGCAGAACAGAATGTGACGGGTTATGTTTCCGTTAAATTCAAAGACCCCGACCCCGAGCAATGGAACGCGAACAGTACGACCACCGACTGGTATATCTTCCGTTATGCAGAAACGCTGCTTAACTATGCCGAAGCAAAGTTTGAACTGGGGCAGTGCGACCAGACAGTGATTGATGCGACCATCAACCTGCTTCGCGCGCGTCTTGATTATAAAGATGCCGCCGGTAACGACATCACGATGGGGCGTCTCACCACAACTCCGGTTGCCGACCCGTTGGCTACTACTATTAGCGGACAACCGCGTTACGGTTACACAGTGGATAATCTTCTGTATGAAATTCGCCGTGAACGCTGTATTGAACTGGCATTCGAAGGTTTCCGCTGGGCTGACATCTGCCGCTGGAAAGCCGGTGCGCTCATCAACAATCCAAAAACCATGTTGGGAATGGTAGTAAATGACGAGGTAATAGCCGCCTATACAGTACATAATGGAGGCACCACCAATCCATTTGCCAGTTCGGCGTTTGCCACAATAACCGATTGGGACGGCAAAACCAAACAGTTATTAAGGGCATATTCGGATGATTTGGAAGCCCGCCGCGCGTGGAAAGATAAATACTATCTCGACCCATTGCCGCAAAATCAGACGACGCTGAATCCTAAGTTGCTGCCGCAAAATTCGGGGTGGTGATAATTGCGGGTGATTTTTTTGAAAAGGGATTATTCTGTAAGAGGGTAATCCCTTTTTTATTAATCACAAATATTTACTACTTCTGTGACGGGGAAATATATTAGCATTCCTGCATTGTCTGAACCATGATTTTCACAAGATTAAAAAGATTAGCAAGATGAATAGCAAGAAATTTGGCACCAAAAGTTTACAATTCAAGCGTTTATTCAATAAAACACCCACAATTTAATCATGTAAATCCCAAAAATCTGGTAAAAATCAAGGTTCAGACAAGAATCCAACCCTCACTTCGCCCCATCAATACCCGACTTCTGCTCCAAAATCTCATTCTCCGGCTTATACTCCACATTTTCAATTTTCAACACCACCGGATTCGGCCATTGATTGTTGGTGTACAGGCGCTGTCCGTTCACGGCACTGACCACCAATCCAAGCGGCGTAGGATACACGCGAATCGCCGCGTCGGCACCCTTGCGGTATTCGATTAATTCGCTGGCGTATCCGAGTATGCTTACTTGGGTTTGTTCGTTCCCTTCCAGAGTTTTCAATATAAATTCCTTGCGTTTGCCAAATTGCCAATTGGTGCCTCCGGGTACAAAAGCGTAAACGGTTGTTTTGTCGGTTTTTGAGCGGGTAAACCAAATATCGCCCTCCTTGATGATATTCCATGGGCGAATGGCGTGGATGGCTTCTGTGTTGACGAGGTTCCAGAGGGCGATTTCGCGCAGGAGTGCTTCCTGTTCGATTTGAATTTCGCCGTCCGGCTTGGGTCCAACGTTCATCAGCAGATTTCCGCCTTTCGCACGGGTTTCAATCAGCATATTGATAATTTGCGTACCCGATTTGTGCGGGTCGTTCGTGGGCTTATACTGCCAATCCGTTCCCATCGTAAAACACGCTTCCCAGGGACCGGGGATGGGGCGGTCGGGCAAACGCTGCTCCGGCGTTTCAAGATGTCCGCGTGTAACAACCATCGCCGGCTGCAATTGCCACGCATATTCTTTGAGTTCTTCGGCAGGTCCGTCGAAGAAGAAAATATCTATTTTCCCGTATTGGGTGAGCAATTCCTTCATCTGCGCCTTGTCGTAATCCATCAATCCGCTGTTATTTGCTGGATAATGAAGGTCGTGCTGAAGCCTTCCGACAGGAATATCGTGTTTGTAAAAATAATAAAAATCTTCGGGCGAAAAATAGATGCCGATAGCAATGCCCTGTTTGCGAAACGCTTCGATTATTTCCTTCAAAATATCCCTTTTGAAGGGCGTGTTCATCACATTGAAGCCCGTAGTTTTGGTATTCCACATACAAAAACCCGAATGGTGTTTGGCGGTGAACACCACATATTTCATACCTGCCAATTTAGCCAATACCGCCCAGTCGTCCGGTTCAAACTTGCGAGGATTAAATGTTTTCGGCAATTCGTCGACAAACCGCTCCATATAATCCTTGGAGGCACCCGCCATCGAATGGCTGATGACAGCACCCACCTGCGAATCAAGGCTCCAATGGACAAACATTCCGAACCCCAAATCCATAAACCACTGCTCTCTGTCAGGCAAATTAGCCGTCTGCTGCGCCTGCCCCATCGCCGTAACGAATGCAAAAGCGCATACTCCCCAAAACATTCTTCGCAAAAAATTATTTCTTTTCATATAGATAAAACACCAAGTGATTAAGCGATAAAGACTTTCTTTTTCAGCCATTTCCGAACCGGTTCGTCGTATAGTTTCAAACTGATATACGAAAGTGCGACCGTTGCGACGAACACCAGTATGACACCCCAATAGGATTCTGCGAATGTGGGGCGGGTTTTGGAAATGTAGCCTGTCCAGATGTAGATAATCGGATAGTTGACTATATATACCGGATAGGAAATATCGCCCAGGAACTTGCAAATTTTCGAGGTGTATTTGCCTTTTATTTCGCCGCTTGCGCCCATATAGACAATCAGGGGGAAGATGAGGATAATCACTACCGATTCATAAATGCCGTTCAACCAAAAATGCGCGTGGTCGCCCACACGGGGAATCAGGAAAATGACTAACAACAGTGCACTGCACCACAAGAAAGCGTTTTTCAGCCGGGTCAATTTTCCCAAACGATAGAGCAACAGTCCGGCAAAGAACGGGTATATCAAGCGCGTGAAGCCGATACGCAGGTGTTCGGAACTGAATGTCCATCCGCCGCTGACATCGCCGCCGATAATAAGGTTGTTTGCGTCAATTCCTCTGGGAATAAGGGTGAGATGAATGGTGGCGCAGGCTGCCAGAAAGACCAGCGCGGCTAAGAGTTTTGTCGAAAATTTGCGGATAAAAAGTCCGTAAAGAATGTTGGCGATGTATTCAAAGAACAGCGACCAACAGGGCGCATCCAAGGTGTGCATTTCTTGCCAACCGCGAATGTCCATAGAGGGCGGCGTTGGAAATAGCAGGATGCCGAGTAGCAGGTAAAGCAACAGTTTCCAAACAGGTGTGTCTGCGATGAGCGGAAATTCGGGAGATGCCCCAAAGTAAAACAGCACGGCTCCCAGAATCATGCCCATCACCACCAGGGGGTGAAGCCGCACGAGGCGTCGTTTGAAAAAGTCGCCGAAGTTCATTTTTCCCCAACGGTCGTCGTAAGCATATCCTATCACGAAACCGGACAGGACGAAGAAAAAATCCACCGCCAGATAGCCGTGATTGACAATTTTTTCGTAGGGGTCTAAGGTGTAAGCCTCGAAAATGTGAAAGACAAGCACCGCGATGGCAGCCACTCCGCGCAGCCCGTCGAGGATTTCATAATGCGGCTTTGTAGCCAAAGACTTAGTATCCATTGAATTATGAGTTTTTTACGTTCATATAAAACGCTGTTCCAAAAATCGGTGCAAAGTTACGCATTTTTTTTATTGCGCGCACTTGCATATCTGAAAATTTTTATCTACCTTTGCGCCGTGAAATTTCTTGCAGTCATATTATCCCTAACAGTATTCACGCTGTCTGTTGCCCCGCAACTTGTGGAGCGGGCGGGCGCGGATATGCACCAAACGTGCGAAAATTCCTGCGATGGAGATGGCTGTTGTAATGGTTGTTGCGATGCCTGCTGCTCGCCGTTTCACGCCTGCGGCTCCTGCCACGGTTTCACCATTGCCGCTTCCTATTTTGTGGCTAATTTCTTGCAAGACAAACATTTAAAGTTGATTCCTTACACTCATCCTCACTACTCCGCTTATGCCGGAGATATTTGGCAGCCGCCGAAAATTTAATTAAAAATTACGAATTACGAATTTTTGAAAGAACCCTTAGTAGCAGAGCGAGTCCCCCCCTCCAATCCCCCCTTATTCCCTTATTTTATTGGTAATGTGAAGAATAAGGGAATAAGGGAAAATATGTATGGATTGTCATTGCTACTAAGGGAACCCTTAAAAGATAAGGGAGGAAAACAAAAACTGTTATAGAAAAGCTGTTATAGTTTATATATATTTTATCCTCTATCGTAATTCATAATTTTTAATTCGTAATTTTCACACCGTAATTTTTAATTTTTAATTCGTAATTGAAAGAAATGTTTGATAAAATTATAAAGTTCTCTATTGAGAACAAACTTGCTGTTGGTGTTCTGACGTTGGCGTTGGTGGTTTGGGGTGTTGTTTCGGCGGTGCGGTTGCCGATTGACACACAGCCTGATATTACCAACAATCAGGTGCAGATTATTACCAATGCGCCCACGCTGGGCGCGCAGGAGGTGGAGCAGTTTATTACTGCGCCCATCGAGATGGCTATGGCTAATATCCCCGATGTCATTGAGAGCCGTAGCCTGAGCCGTAGCGGGATTTCTGTGATTACCATTGTGTTTAAAGATGCGACGGATATTTATTGGGCGCGGCAGCAAATCAGTCAGCAACTCAAAGAAGCCGAGAGCCTGATTCCCGAAGGGTTGGGCGAGCCGTCGCTGGCACCGATTTCTACCGGATTGGGCGAGATTTATCATTATGTGGTTCGTCCCGCTGCCGGATATGAGGACAAATATTCCGACACCGACTTGCGCACTATTCAGGATTGGATTGTGAAGCGGCAGTTGGCAGGCACGGAGGGCATCGCCGAAGTGAGCGCGTGGGGCGGGCACGTCAAGCAGTACGAAATTGCGCTGGACAACGACCGTCTCGCCGCGATGAATGTCAGCATCGCCGAAATTTTCGATGCCTTGCGCGACAACAACGAAAACACCGGCGGCAGTTACATCGAGCAGGGCGCAAATTACTATTTCATTCGCGGCATCGGTTTGGTGAAAACGCTGGACGACATCGGGCGCATCGTCATCAAAACCGCCCACGGGATGCCGGTCTTGATTCGCGACGTGGCGACCGTGCAGTTTGGCTCAGCCATGCGCTACGGTGCCGTCACCCGCAACGGCGAGGGCGAAGTGGTGGCGGGCATCACGCTGATGCTGAAAGGCGAAAACTTCTCCAAAGTCATCGCCAACGTCAAGGAGCGCATGGTGCGCATCCAAAAAAGCCTGCCCGAAGGCGTTGTCATTGAGCCGTTTATCGACCGCACCGAATTGGTGGGACGCACAACGAGCACGATTTTCAAAAACCTCTTGGAGGGCGGTCTTATCGTCATTTTCGTGCTGGTGCTGTTGCTTGGCAACCTTCGGGCGGGGATGCTCGTGGCGAGTGTCATCCCGCTATCTATGCTCTTTGCCGTGAGTATGATGAATTTGTTTGGCGTGAGCGGCAATTTGATGAGCCTTGGTGCTATTGATTTTGGGTTGATTGTGGATGGGGCGGTGATTATTGTGGAGGCGATAGTCAGTCAATTACGAATTACGAATTACGAATTACGAAGCAATGATGCACGTCAAACCGATAAAATTGTTTATTCCGCCGCTTCCAAAATCCGTACCAGCGCGGCTTTTGGCGAAATCATTATTCTGATAGTGTATTTGCCTATTCTTACGTTGGTGGGTATTGAGGGGAAAATGTTTCGCCCGATGGCGCAAACGGTGGCATTTGCAATTCTGGGGGCGTTTATTCTTTCGCTTACTTATGTGCCGATGATGAGCACGTTGGTGTTGAAAAAACCTAACAGGTCTTTAAGACCTGTTAGGTTTAATCTGTCCGACACGCTGATGAACTTTCTCAAAAGGAAATACGAGCCGGTATTGGATTTTACGCTGCGTTGGAAAAAGTCGATTATCGTTGCGATGGTCGTGCTTTTCGTGGGTGCGCTCGCGATTTTCAGCCGCTTGGGGGGCGAATTTATCCCCACGCTGGAGGAGGGCGATTTGACCGTTGAAATCAGTATGGCGCAGGGCACGTCGCTCACGCAGGTGATTGAAACGTTTGGCTTGGCGGAAAAAATCCTGAAAGAGACGTTTCCCGAAGTGAAACAGGCGGTTACACGTATCGGAAGCGCGGAAATCCCGTCCGACCCGATGCCGATAGAGCGCGGCGATATGATGCTTTCGATGCTGCCCAAGGAGCAATGGACGTCTGCCGAAACCCGCGAGGAGATGGTGGAAAAGATGGAGGAAGCCCTGTCGCTCATCCCCGGCATCCACTACGAAATCAGTCAGCCGATGGAGATGCGGTTCAACGAACTGATTACCGGCATCCGTCAGGACGTGGCGATAAAGATTTACGGCGAAGATTTGGACGTGCTCGCCGCGCAGGCACAAAAGGTGGCGAAATTCGTCCGCAGCGTGGAGGGCGTGAACGAGCCAACTATCGAAAAAGTGAGCGGACTGCCGCAAATTCAGGTGGAATACAACCGCGACCAAATTGCGCGTTACGGCTTGACTGTCAGCGAAGTAAACCGCGTCTTGCGGACGGCTTTTGCGGGCAGCACGGCGGGCGTGGTGTTTGAAGGCGACCGGCGTTTCGATATGGTCGTGCGCCTGCAAAAGGAGTTGCGCCACGATTTGGCGAGCGTTGAAAATCTGTACATAACGCTGCCGTCCGGCAATCGCGTGCCACTCAGTCAGGTGGCGAGCATCAGTTATAAAACCGCCCCCGCCCAAATCGGGCACGAAAACGGTGCGCGCCGCATTTATGTCGGTTTCAACGTCCGTGGGCGTGATATTGAAAGAACGGTGCGCGAGATAGAGCAGCTCCTCGACGAGAAATTGAAACTCCCCGCGGGCTATTTCTACACCTACGGCGGCGAGTTTCAAAACCTCAAAGAGGCAAAAGACCGCTTGGCAATAGCCGTTCCGGTGGCGTTGCTGTTGATTTTCGCGCTGCTGTTTTTCACGTTTCGCAAGATAAAATTAGCCCTGCTGATTTTCTCGGCAGTGCCCCTGTCGGCGATTGGCGGCATCGTGGCGTTGTGGCTGCGCGGGATGCCGTTCAGCATCTCGGCAGGTGTAGGCTTCATCGCCCTGTTCGGCGTGGCGGTGCTCAACGGCATCGTCCTCATCGGGCAGTTCAACCAACTGAAAGAGGAGGGCGTGACCGACATCCACCAACGAGTGAAAACCGGCACCCAAATCCGCCTGCGCCCCGTCCTGATGACCGCCCTGGTAGCCTCACTGGGCTTCCTGCCGATGGCACTCTCGACGAGCGCAGGCAGCGAAGTGCAAAAACCGCTCGCCTCGGTGGTGATTGGCGGGCTGATTACGGCAACGATATTGACGCTGCTGGTGTTGCCTGCGTTGTATGTTGTGTTTGAAAAAAAGTCTGAACCGTGATTTTAATATGATTTTTTTGATTGATGTGATTAAGAAAATCATAGAAATCATTTTAATCACAATAAAATCACAGTTCAGACAGGAAAATAGCAGATTTTTGACAGTTAATCGTAAAAAACCCGATTATCTATTGAAATTTTACTAATTGCAGGAATGTTATTTATATAAGTATTATGAATATTTTAGAAACGAATCGTTTGGTTTTAAGAGAATTAACGGAATTTGATTTTGCTGAATTATGTGCAATTTTGCAAGACGAAGAAGTTATGTATGCTTACGAACACGCTTTTTCCAATGAAGAAGTACAGGATTGGCTGAATAGAAACTTAAAAAGATATTCAGACAATGGGTTTGGCTTGTGGGCTGTTATTAAGCACGATACAAATATAAGAACAAATAATTTTGCTTCTCAAAAAGTTGCCGAAAGAGTTGGAATGAAAGTGGTGAAGGAAGTAATTAAATACTATTACAAAATGGATATGCCCCACTATATTTATTGTATTGAAAAAAATGATAAAATAAAAAAAATATGTTTGAAAAATTAGTTAAAATGAATTGCTATTCTAAGAGTAGAATGCTCAGAGAGGCGGCAGGTAATTTGCTGGAAAAATGCTATTGTTGTGAAATGAAGTGCGCTGAAATGGACAAAAGCGTGTTGTTTGCGCACCATGCGCGTGGTTGTACGATTATTGCTGCAAAAATTTGTGAAAATGTTGTCATCTTTCAAAATGTAACTATTGGCACAAATATGCGATTTAACAAAGTGAGCCGCGAATGGGAAAATGTCGGGAATCCGATAATTTGTAAAAACGTAGTAATTGCTGATGGCGCAAAAATTTTGGGACCAATAATAATTGGCGAAAATTCTGTTGTAGGAGCCGGTGCGATAGTTACAAAAGATATGCCGGCAAATAGCATAGCCTACGGCGTGAATCAATTTAAGCCCAAGGATGCTCACTACGATTTGGTGTTTAACCCGAATATGCTCAACTCGGAGGCGCTTATAGACGCTAATAATAAATTGGTGGCAAAATTTAAATCGTCTGAACTGTGATTTTAATATGATTAAAATGATTTATATGATAATGATGGAAAAAAGAATGACTGTGGCAGATAAGTCCCGCAGGGACGACACTTTATTAACCGTAGGCTTCAGCCTACGGAGAGAGGATGATAGCCCACCCGCCTCTCATCCTATAGTCCCGCAGGGACTTCATCCCGTTAGGGATGAATCGCTCGGTAGAAACAGCAACCACCCCCCAATTCCTGCATTCCGTAGGAATGCAACCTGTTCAATATCGGTCGCATCCCTACGGGATGCGGGGTGGAGGCGTGAGGGAGCGTTTTCTACCGAGCGATTCATCCCTAACGGGATGAAAAATGTGTCGTCCCTGCGGGACTTGGAGGAGGGGGAAGATTGCCATGTCCGTAGGCTAAAGCCTACGGTTAATAAAATGTCGTCCCTGCGGGACTTTGGGAGGTGGGGGAGTGCGCCTCTCCGTAGGCTGAAGCCTACGGTTAATAAAGTGTCATCCCTGCGGGATGTGATGTGGGGGATATGCCTTTTGCTATTGATGTTGCTTCCCTGCGGGACGCTTCTGGCGCAGGAAAGTCGCAAATCGCTGTCGGAGTGCATTGAGATTGCGCTGAAGAATAATCTGCAAATGCAGGCGGCGGAGTTGGGCGTGCGGCAGGTGCGTGCCTTGCAGGGGACGGCTTTCAATCCTGATAAGACGGATGTGTCGTACCGGCAAGACCCACTTACGCCTGATTGGATTGATAAGACGGTGAGCATCTCGCAGAGTTTTGAATTTCCGACGGTGTATGCGGCGCAGGGCAAGATGTTGAGGGAAGAGACTCGATTGGCGGAGGCGGCGCGGCTTGTTTTGCAAAATGAAATCACCAAAAGCGTGTCGGCTGCCTATTTCAATCTTTGCCGCGCCCTGCAAATCGCTCAACTGTGGCAGCAGCAGGACACGCTTTACAATGGTTTTATTGAGCGCGCCACCGTCCGGTTTAATGCGGGGGAAACTAATCGGTTGGAATTGATGAATGCTCAAAGTCACCATCAGGAAAACCGTTTGCAGTTAGGCAGGGCGCGTGCAGACTTGGCGAATTGCCAACTCGCACTGCAAAAATTGCTCAATGTGCCGGACTTGATAGCCCCCCTAAATATCCCCGAAAGGGAGACTCTCTCCCCCCTTGAGGAGGGGCAGGGAGGGGCTGTTTTGGACTATTACACCCAACAGCAAACCGTTGCCCAAGCGCAAATCAGTGTGGAAAAGAACAAACTGCTGCCCGATATTTTCGGCGAATATTCGTTCAACGACACGAAACTGCCCGGCTTTCAAATCGGCGTGAGCGTGCCCCTGTTTTTCGGCTCCAATCGGGCGAAGATAAAGGCTGCCCAACTCAAAAATCAGCAAATCGGCATAGAGCGGCAGCAGACGGCGCAATCGCTGCAAAACGCCTATTCTGTGCAATATAACGAGTATTTGAAGGCTAAGGAAAGTCTGGAGTATTACGAAACGGCGGGCATTGCGCAAGCCGACGAGATTATGCAAACGGCGCAAACTGCCTATAATGTGGGCGAAATCGGCTATATGGAGTATATTCAGAACTTGCAAACGGCGATTGCCATCAAGTTGCAATATGCCGACGCGCTCAATCAGTTCAATCAGTCAATCATCGAATTAAATTATTTGAAAGGAGAAATAAAATGAAAAAGAAAATGAAAACAATCGCAAAAACAGTCGCTACGCTATTGTGCGTAGCCATCGGCATCAATTTTGCCGCGTGCAAAGGGAGTGAAAAATCGGCAACCGAGCAGGATACAGATGCCGTAGAGACGTGGCGCGCCGCGTCTATCGAAATAACCGCCGAACAGATGACCGCCGTGGGCATCGAATTGGGGCAGGTTGAGTTGAAAAACCTCCACAGCATTGTCAGGGCAAACGGGCAGTTGGTGTTGCCGCCCCAAAACAAAGCCGATGTCAATTCGCTGACGTCCGGCATCATCAAGCGCATAGCCATCTCGGAGGGCGTGTCGGTGCGCAAAGGGCAAACGCTCGCCTTGCTGGAAAACCTCGAAGTGGTGAAATTGCAGGAAGAATACCTCGCCCTGACGCAGGAATTGACCTACAGCAGTCAGGAATACGACCGCCAAAAGGAACTGAACGCCCAAAATGCGGGCACAGGGAAGGTCTTCCAACAGACGCAAGTCAAATATGAGGCAGACAAAGCGCGGCTGAAAGGCTTGGAAACGCAACTCCGCCAACTGAACATCGACATCGCGGCGGTGTCGGCAGGCAATTTTGCCACCGCCATCCCCATCAAAGCACCCATCAGCGGCATTGTGGGCAAGATATTCGTCAAAACAGGCAGTTATGCCGATATGCAAACGGTGCTGATGGAACTCGCCGACCACTCACAAATGCACTGCGATTTGCAGGTGTTTGAACAGGATTTTCCAAAGATAAACCGGGGGCAAACGGTGGAAATTTCTATGACCAATCAGGGCAACCAAACCCTTACAGGGACGGTTAACCACACCAATCAATCGTTTGAGGACGACAGCAAATCCATCATCGTGCACGTGGAAATCGACCGCTCTCAATCGACAAAATTATTGCCCGGAATGTACGTTACAGCCCTGATTAACGTGGGCAGCCAAACGGTCAAAGCCGTCCCGACGGAAGCCATCGCCAACGCCGAAGGCAAGCAATACATCTTTTTGCAGACAAATGACGACGGTAGAGACGCGGCGCGCCACGTCTTTACACAAATAGAAGTCGTAACCGGCACCGCCGAATTAGGCTATGTGGAAATCCGCCCCTTGGAAACGCTGCCCGAAGTGGCAACAATCATCACCAAAGGCGCATTTTATGTGATGTCGATGGCGAGCGGCGAGGAGGAGGAGTGAGTAAATGATTAAAAGGCTACAATCAGCCCTAATTTCCAATATGCAGGATTGAAATTGGCAAGCCATTGCTTGCTGTCCCACTCCCAATCGACAAGGGAAAGTTGCACGCCGCCCAACCCAAGGGAAACGCCGATGTTGTTGCTCAAAAAATATCTTAACTCCGGCGACAGTTGCATGGCGAAGAATTTGTATTTGGAAGTGGAAGAGGTTTCGCGTAATGTATAGTAACCACCATAGTCGGGCATGAGATATCCCCCGTCCTTCCTAAATGAGGTTGAGGTCGCAATGAATTCTGTACTCTCTTCTTTGGCTTGTCCATATCTGACATCTAAGCGTGGTGTGAGATAAAGTCGGTTAGACAAATGTATGTAATAGGCAGAGTATAAACTAAATAGCGGCAAAGAAATTTTTGTTTCGGTCTGTTGTATAGCAACCGCTATTTGTTCGTCGTTAATTGGCAAATATAGTTGTAACAATGTGTTCATTTTCTGGTGCTGGTATTCAACCCCCACGCCCAATTCCCAATTCTTGTTGATGGCAGCACCAAGCGTCAAGCCGGCATTCCAACTTGAACTCTGCAACGCAGCCGCATTAATGGATGCGCCTGATGAGGTTGCTTGGTCGGCATAGCCGGCGCGGAATTGCATCCTTATATGTGAGGTGCTGTCCATTTGTGCAACTGCCAAAAGTGGGCAGCAAAGCAACATAACTACTAAACAATTTGTTTTCATAATAATCAAAATAATGCGCAAAAATACAAAATTATTTTGAATACACCGCTTTTTCCAACAAAAAAATGACTACTTTTGCACCCGATTCATAAATGATAATTGAAAATGATTGAAATTATTGGGGCTGTTTTGGGATTTATTTATATCTTTTTGGAGGTATTGCAAAAGTGGACGATGTGGATTTTTGGCATCGTGAGTGCGCTGTGCTACATTATTGTGTTCTACAACAGTCAGTTGTATGCCGAAATGGGACTGAATTTCTACTTCGTCGTGATGTCGGCGTATGGGCTTTATTGCTGGAAATTAGCCCCGAAAGAGGCGACTGAGGAACTGAAATTTTGCTTTATCGACAAGCCCACGGTTGTCAAACTCACAATCGTTGGGGCATTGATTTTTGCGCTGGTGGCGTGGATTTTGGTGCGATTTACGGACGAAGCGTTTCCGCATCCCGGCTTGGCAGACACCTTTGTGATGACCCTCAGCATCCTTGCCACGTGGATGGCGGCACGCAAAATCGTGGAATGCTGGTATTTGTGGATTGTGGCGGATATGGTGGCGGTGCCGCTGTATTACGAGCAGGAGTTGTATTCCACCGTGCCGCTGTATGTGGTGTATCTGATTATGTCGGTTATGGGCTTGGTTCAATGGCGAAAATCAATTACAAATGATACCACTTTTGCAAAATTTTAGGACGGTCGTTTTGGCGAATGGAGCGTTCCCGGAGCATCCTCTCCCGCTGTCGGTGTTGCGCAATGCGGACAGAATTATTTGTTGCGATGGGGCAACCGAGCATCTGCTGCATTTTGGCAGAACGCCCGACTTCATCGTGGGCGATTTAGACAGCATCTCGGCAGATTTGCGGCTGCAATTCGCCGACATCCTCATCCAAATCGCCGAACAGGAAACGAACGATTTAACAAAATCCGTGCACTTCTGCATCGCGCACGGCTGGCGAGAGCTCACCATACTCGGCGCAACGGGCAAGCGCGAAGACCACACGATCGGAAACATCTCACTATTAGCCGATTATGCCGAAAAAGCAGCGGTGCAAATGCTCACCGACTACGGCGTTTTCACACCGCAACTAAATCCCCAAGCAACGTATGAAAGCCACGCAGGGCAGCAGGTTTCACTCTGCGCATTCGACCCAACCACACTTTTCACCACAAAAAATCTGGTGTATCCGCTTGAAAATCGCGCATTTACAAGTTGGTGGCAAGGCACGCTCAACGAGGCGGCGGCAGAAAACTTCATGGTGGAAATCAACGCGGGGAAAGCGTTGATTTTTCGGGAGTACTTACATTAGATTGACTGTTTTTATTTGTTTTATGCAAAAGGATTTTTAGATTTTTCGCAAGGTATATCTAAACCTTTGTTAGTCAAAATATCTTGAAACAATTCCATATTGGTAGATTTAGTACCAAAATAGATTTTTTTCACACTATTCTTTACTTCCAAGTAATCAACATACATTTGTTTATATGTTTGTTTGCTATCATCATCAATTTTTATCATTTTATCTTCTTTCTTTTTTGAACTTTCGTTAAGTGGCAGTATCCTAACTATGCGACATTCCTGTTCTTCTTTAAAAGCTACATGTTTGGTAAGGTAACGTAAATTGATAAGCAATTGTCCAATAATTTCATGTCTAAAATCTTTTCCTTCTTCTTCTTGTATTTCGACAATTTTACCTTTTAATTCTTTCAAATTTTCTCTTACTTTTTCCAATACTTTATCAATGTCCTCTGTGTATTTGGCTATTATCTTTTTGTCAACGTCTTCCTTTTTAAAAAGATATTCTTCTTTGTGTCCAACCGACACTACAAAGTCTGTTTCAGGGTCAATATAAATGCAGCGGAAAAGAGCACATTTTTCTTCTTTTTCCCCAGTTTGTTTAGAAATATTCATTCCGTCAAAATTCGATGTTAATGATTGAGTGGCAAGTTTAGCATCTCGATTGAAAAAGCCATCATCGAAAACAAGACTTAGTCCTGTACACTCTTTATTATCTTCTTTACCATAAAGCCTAAATTGATTTAGACTATCGTGATTAAAAGTAAAACAACCTGCAAAAGCGGCATATCCGTTGTTAGGATTAGGATGTATCAATTTATTCTCTCCCCAAAAATAATCAAGTAATGTTTGCCCTTCTTTTGGGTCGTTGGAATAGTTAATGGAATTTAGTCTAAACTTTGAGTTTGTAAGCAATAGTTTTTCTGCAATGTTTTTTTGAGTATAATAGGCTACTAATTTTTCTTTTTTTATATGTAATTGGCTAATTATTAAAATAGAAAGAAGGTAGGCTTCTTTATATTTGTCCAAATTATTGTTTTTATCAGGAACTACACTCATAAAAAAAGAATCTTCATCCAATAAAGGTTTAAGAGATGGCAATATTGCCTCCCTATGTTCTCCGCCTAAGCGCAATAATATACCCAAAATATCTTTTTTAGATTTTTTGAAATATTCAGATGCTTTTTCATAATCTTGTTTGCCATTTGCATAAACCATTCCCAAAGCAGTATATGCAATTGCTAAATTAGGATCTGATTCAATTGCTTTTTGGTAACATTCAATTGCTTTATCATAATTTTTTAGGTTCTACTGGGAATTGTGTGGAAAGAGCATTAAATCACCGTTAAAGAAGAGAATAGCCGTTCTGAAATTAGCGGTATTTCTATAACCTCTTCCGATTGTTTTTAACTCTTGTATTGCCCCGTTTAA
>BNTT01000055.1 GCA_025996815.1 Bacteroidia bacterium | reverse complement strand
GTTTTGTCCGCTCTCAAACCTGTGGCTTCATCAATGTTGAAATTTTGTTCAATAACCTCGTATTTCATTGTAGATTTTGCTCTTGTAACAAAGAACGCATCGGCTTGATTTATGCGATATAATGCTTTAAAATCGACATAAGCCTTGTCCATCAAATAAATGGCATTGAACTCAGGGGTAATTTCATCAAGCGCGTTACTGTCGTGATATTTTCCGTCAGTTATGAGGATAAATTCAGGAATGCTGCCGCGTAAATTGAGTAAAGTGTGCATTTTTACCGCTCCGCGTGAGTATTTGCCTTTTGCCCAAGTGCAAAGGTTGATACTTACCGAAATGGTGGTTGAATCCAATGCAAAAACTTCGTTGTCAATATCCAGTTTGGAAATTGGACTGTCGGCATACAGCGGACGAACTTTGGAAATCAGATAATTGCCATAATCGGCAAAAATCCGCCAGTCACGTCTCTCATTGGCACGCGACAAGGTAGAAACCACTACATTTTGCTTAATGCCCAAATGGTAAAGTTTGCCTTTGTGAGCCTTTAGACACAGACAAATATCGTGCAATGAATTTAACGCGGTCAGTTGTCCGAAAAACAGTTGTACAAACTGATTCCAACAGTCCAAATCGCGCACATGATAGTTGCCAAAATAGCGTTTGACACACTTGCTGAACTCATAATTGTTCACAAATTCCAAAATTTGTGAGAAAACATATTTACCCGAATGCATACTTTTTGCTTTTTTGAGCAAAAGTACGTCAATTCAAATCGAAAAATCAAAGAACGCTTATATCTATTTGTATATCAATAGATTACAATAAAATATTTAAAATTAACGCAACAGCAGTAATATTTTCCCATGTTTGACAGTCTAAATCCACTTGTTTAATTCTTTTTTCTAATATATATTGGAACGTAAACGCACCTGCTATCAATAGCACTATGTAAACTGATACTTTTATTAAAAACTTCTTCATGATTATTTAGAATTGAAAATAAATAAATGTTTCTTTGTATCCTCCAAAAGCCCAAATTATAAAGCTGAGGGCAAAATAAATACTCCATCGAATGACGGATGACTTTATGCGAGCAATCTGTAATCCATGTTGTTCTTGCCGATTCAACCATTCTACTAATAGAAGAATGGCTATGAATAGTAGCGTAATTTCGCCGTTTGGAACACCATGAACCGTCGGTATTGTAAACAGCGACGCCGAAAATATTCCCGAAACATAATTCCACGCATGAGTGATATTTTCTGCCCGAAACAATATCCACCCAAAGACCACCAACCCAAACGTGACTGCCATTTGGAAAAGTTCTTTTAGACTTGGCAATCGTTTCCCTTCGGCTACCGTATCAGTATGTTTCCGATTTTTGCCCAACAAAATAACCGGCAAAAACAGGATTGCGTGATACGCTCCCCAACTAATAAATGTCCAATTCGCACCATGCCAAAAGCCACTTACAAGAAAGATAATGAATGTGTTACGCACCACTTGCCATTGACTGCCACGACTGCCGCCCAACGGGATGTACAAATAATCGCGAAACCAAGTGTTGAGCGAGATATGCCACCGCCGCCAAAACTCGGCAATGTCGCGCGAGAAATAGGGGAATCTAAAGTTTTGCAAAAACCTGAATCCCAGCAGTTTGCCTATTCCTAATGCCATATCCGAATAGCCGGAAAAGTCACCGTAAATCTGAAAAGTGAAGAAGACAGCACCCAAAAGCAGCGAACTCCCCGAATAGTTGGCGGAATTATTAAAAATTTCATTGGCAAGTGCGGCGCAATTGTCGGCAATAACCATCTTTTTGAACAATCCCCAAAGTATTTGCCGCATCCCATCCACCGCCAAGTCGTAATCAAAAGTCCGCCGCCGGTATATCTGTGGCAGCAAATTTGTTGCCCTCTCAATCGGTCCCGCCATTGCCAGAGGGAAGATGCTCACAAAAAGGAAAAACGACACAATATCTTTAGTTGGCTCAAATTTTCGCCGATAAACATCAATCGTATAGCTCAATGTGTGAAAAGTGTAAAAACTGATTCCAACCGGCAAAATCAAGTGTAATGTCTTGGCTTGCAGATGAATACCGAGCAGACTAAAAGCATCCACAAAAGAAGTTATGAAGAAATCGTAGTACTTGAACACGCCCAATACTCCGAAAGAAACCAAGCAGCAGACCGTCAAAATCAGCCGCCGTCGCTTTCGGACATCGGTTTTCATCATTAACACGCCTGCCAAATAGTTGGTGATTGAACACAGCAACACCAGCGACAGGTACCGCCAATCCCACCAGCCATAGAAAAAATAACTTGCAGCCAGCAGAAACACGTTTTGCGCCTTCACGTTTTTGGACATTGCCCAATACAGCAGAAATACGATGGGCAGGAATATCCCGAATTCGATAGAGTTGAATAACATATTGTTTAAAAGTTTGTGGCTCAAACTCTTAAACCTAAGCAAACAAAAAAGCGTTGAACTGCCCGTTGATAGTGCTTATTTGCATTTGCTGGCTCTGGTAAACCGTTTCATCTAAATAAGATACGAACAGCCCACGCCTTTCGGCGTGAGCCCTCGCTAACTTATTCTCAGATGAAATTTACCAGATTTCGCAAATGCGAGAATAAGAGCGTAAAAGCCCTGTTATTTAATATTTTAAAATTCTACTTTTCTGTTTCTTGTTGTTTTATTTTTTTTTCACGCGGCAAAGGTACGCAATTTTTAGAAAATACCAAAACTCATTCAATCATTTTATTGCCGTTCAAAACAAGTATTTCAGCAACCCATAAAAATCGGTTTTCTCGCGACCTTGGATTTCTTCCAAGCCCGAACTGATGACGGTGCGGTCGAAATAGTGCGTGGAGGCGCATTTGAGGTAGAATGTCAATTTTGGTGTGATGCGCCATTTGGCTACTGCGTAGTAGCGCAAGCCTTCGCCGTAGTAGGTTGGGAAACTGAATGCGTAGAGGATGTTTTTTTCGTAGATGCTGATGCGCGTGTTCCAGTCGTCGGTCTTGAAATAGCCCAATCCACCGTCAATTTGCAACGTTTCTTGCCCCGTGTATGACACCGTTTGCGTGAGGCTGCGGGCTTGGGCTTCGACAGGCTCAGGCTCCTGCCGATAGAACACAAAATCGGCTTGTGTCTTGAAATGCCAACGGTCGTTGGGCAAAAAATTCAGATGAAAGCGCACATTTTGCTGCCGATACGGCTCTGTGTTCTTCACTTTTTCCTTCTGTTTGTAGCGCACGGTCAGGGTCACCGTTTCAGAGGTTTGGTATTTCAACTGCACCGAGCCTTCGTGCCCCCACGAGGGCACATTCACCTGATATTTCAGCCACGGGAACGAGAAATAATCCCAATAAGCCGCTAATTCACAGCGGATTGGCAACCGGATTTTCACCCCCGTATAAAAGCCCGTTTCGTTTTGCACGGCGGTCGATTCACTGAAACTCTTGCCATAGAGCGCATTATAGGCACGGTCGTAGTGTCGAAACGAAAAAGCCCATTCCATCGACGAGGTGGGCGCAACGGTCAGGTGATTGACCGTCGCCATTTTGCCCATTCCATCGACAGCCGTTTCGCCCTGAAATTGGAATTTGTGCTGCTGCACGGCATAATTAGCCCCCATGTTCCAATGGTCGCCGCCCCGCAGCGTAAACACATTGTAAGGATGCGGGGTGGGGCTAAGCATTTTGTCGATGAAATCGTAATAAATTGCCGTGATGCCCAGCGAAAACGATTTGTTGCGCCATTGGGCGTTGCTTCCGAACAGTTCGGTGCGGGCAGCCGCGCGTTTTTGCAAATCGCCCAACGTGCGGTGGTAGCCGTCCGTCTTGATGGTCAAAATTGTGCTGTCGGTGGCATTGGCATCCTGATTGCGCCGAGAATAGAACAAAGCAAGTCGCAGGTTGTTGAATTTCAGCGTGCCGGCAACGCCCGAAAAATAGGAACTCTCGCCGGTGGAGGTATGCCGCTTGATGCCGCCGCCGGTGGTGGCGACATTGACGGCATCGGCAGTTTTGCCCATCGAAAAATTGGTGTTCATCACCAAGCCCTGCCCAAACCCCAAGCGATAATTGCCAAAATGCAAATCTTCCACGACACCTAAGTGCTTTAAATTCAGATTGAAACCGTAAAAGTCTAAACCTTTTTCCAACGGCTCGCCCGCGTCTTTTTCGCCGCTCAATCCGAATTGAATTTTGTCGCCCACGCCGATGCCGTAGCGGAAATTCAGATAATTGGGGTCGCCCAAATAGTATTTGTTGGGATGCGCGGCGCGTTCGTCGTCGCCCACGGAGGCATAGCCCGCCTTGCTTTGCAGCGTGCGGTCGTAGCGCAGCAGCAATTCCTGTTTGGCAAACTGTTTTACATCGGGCTGCCGAACGGGCGGGGCGGCGGGCAAGCCCACATAGACAAACGGCAGCAGATAGATAATCGTCTGCCTGTCCAAGTCCTCCACGTTTTTCAACTCATAAATACTCGCCGGCGGACCGTATTTATACACATAGTAGAGCAAATTCTCAATCTGCATCGCCGAGAGAAAAGGCAACCGCTCAAGTTCCTCCTTCGTAACCGTCTGCAGGTCATAAGGATGCTCCGAAAGATAGGACAACTCGTCAAACAAATTGGCAATCGCCTCATCATCGACCTCTTCCTCACCATTTGCCAACTCTTCCAAATAGCGCATCCACTCAGAATTGCTTTCATTTTCGGCTCTACCCGCATTTAGCACACAACCAACTGCCATAAACAGCAGCAAGACTTTGATTTTTAACACATTCATACATTCAATAATTAAATAAAAATATTTGTCTTAGCATCACAATAATTTTGCAAAGGTAAGCATTTTTTTTAATATATCGAAATGTAGATGTTTCAAAATTTTTAAACTATCACATATTGCACCCACGCCCAACGCTTGCGTGCGCCCAAATACTGCGGTTCCTTTTCGTGCGAGTATGCCTCCCGCTCAAAGGAAATGTTGCGGTAGGCGGCGTGCGTAAACCGGTATTGAAATAGCCTCACAAGCCACTCGGCAAAATAGAGCACATAAAACAGGGCATAGCCCAACTCCTTCATCTGAGCCGTGTGGATACTCTCGTGGCAAATAGTCGTGTCGCTGATTCGCGCAGTCGGTTGCGCAAACAATACCCCACAGATATTGATTGCCGAAAACCCCTTGAAAGGGATGATGCTGTTTCTTACTACTTTCATTTTTTTATACAATTATAAGACATTTCTAAAAGCACCAATTTCACCGTCCATAAATAAGATATTTAAATATTTGTTTTGGCTACAAAGCACTCCTGCGTTTCGATTTCGCTTCGTTTTGCGAAAAGCGTAGCATTTAATGCCTTAAATTCATTTCTTCTGTTTGTCATCTTCTAATTCTAATCTAAATGTTGTCGGCAAGTTGAACCACGAGCGAACCGACACTCCTTTGTTTTTGGCGGGCGTCCAACGAGGCATCTTTTTGACCA
Organism: Bacteroidia bacterium; assembly: GCA_025996815.1. Taxonomy (GTDB): domain Bacteria; phylum Bacteroidota; class Bacteroidia; order Bacteroidales; family Azobacteroidaceae; genus Azobacteroides. Next base: position 12,073 of record BNTT01000055.1, on the reverse strand, counting down.
CACGAACTGCTTCTTTGTCGAGGCTGGATTCTACCGATTGAAGTATTTGAACTTCACCAATCGAACCATCCTTTTCAACCACGAATCGCAGGATTATCTTACCCTGAATGCCCTGTTCAGCCGCTACAGGTGGATATTGTATATTCTTAGCCAGCCACGCAGTGATTTCCTTGTTGCCACTGGGAAAGGTAGGTTCTTCTTCTGGATGGTCATATATCTCGTCATCCATCTCTTCTTTAGTAAGCGAAACGTCGGTTCCTTGAAAATAGTAGTCGCGCTCCGCCCTTTCTACAACGATATCAATAACAGGTTCTTTGACACTTTTCTTGACAACAACCTCTTCCTTGTCGGACGGAGAATCGATCAAATATATTAGTCTCACATATATACCTTCGACGACAAGTTTCCATTTTACTAAATGCCCGTCGTCGTTGCGACCATAAAATTCACCTTCGAAATAGCCGCCCTTTTTTCTTTCAAATTTTCGCCAATCAATATTCGACTTGCAGTATTTCTCAGTGGTCTCCATCAACTTATGTTTACCTATTTTGTAATCATAATCTCGACACTCAATCTCCATACTCTTAGGTGTATCGTTTTTATCGAACGTTATACTGAATCGCATAATATCTGCCTCCATTGCAATAACCTCCTCTCCGTTAGGACTCTTGTCTCTAACAATCGACATTCCGTCAGGAAGGTCAATATCTCTCAAATACTGTTCAACCGCCGACTTAGTCTTCCCCAAAAACTCCTGTTGCGCACTCACATTCACACTGACAGCGAAAATCGCTACTAAAATCAAAATTAACTTTTTCATTTTCTTTATTTTTATTTGTTTTACTTTTCGTTATACGTAGTGCTTCCTGGATTCAAGTATTCGTACATTGCAACCGCTATTCCTGAAGTGCTCATTGTGCCGAGATATCCAGCACCTATTGTAGACAATACACTTTCCGCAGCCGCCGAACCCATCAGCATTTCTTGTATCTGCGTCGCTGCATAATGTCCTTGATTTTCTCTCGCCCATTTGATAAGTTCTTTTTTGAAAGCGATAAAGTTTGCGCTTCTCTCAATATCCGAACAATTCGCTCTGATCATATCTATCGACATCTTCGTGTATGTTGGGTCCATAAGCATCGCCTCGACATTCTCGGTAGAAATGTTATATTTGTAACCGAAAACACTTTCTGTCATTGACTTAAAAGGATTTCCTATTTTCCCTGTTTCGTCAGTTGCTACAACAACGACACCTACCACCACCACAATTCCCACTAAAATTAAATTTGAAGTTTTCATTTCTATAAATTTTTAATGTTATTTTTCATTTTACCGCGTTTATTAAATTATAACCTCGTTATATTTGCGAGGAAAATATTCTTTGCCAAACAGCCACAAATACTTGTCAAGTTTTTTCAAGTCATACTCTTCCAAATGATAGAATTTTCTAAACTGAAGCAATATTTCTTTGAAAACAGGATAGTTTTTCAAATCTTCCTTTTTGAAAGAATAAAACTTGTCTTCCTTTAGAAAATGCAGCAACACTTCTTTCACGAAAAAGTCGTATATTGGATAGTCCTGTGGTTTGTGATGACTGCAATACTTGGATGCAAAAGAGTAAAAATTCTTTTTCTTTCCATTAATCTCATTTGCAGCAATTTCATTCACAAGAACCATGTCGCCTTTTGCTAACCTTTCGTCAATGTTTAGTTCAACAATGCGTTTTGCAACATTGAAAGGCGAAAGAATGTGCGTGCCATAAAAGTCATTCAAAGCACACACTTTGATAAGCACATCATCCATTTCATTGTTGTTAGGATAAGTTTCGTGGAATAGTTTTTTCAAACTGCTTTCCTGCAAAACATAATTGTGGAGTTCAGTCCATTTCTTTAGGTACTGCTCTACTTGCGCCTCCGTTGGCGGAGGAATAATCTTTTCTTTTGTTGTTTTCATATTTTTTTATATTAAAAATTAAACTTCCTTTTTGCACATAAAAATAGCGTGGAACTCTGTATCTGAATATCAGGTTACCACGCCTATCTCTCTGATAAGTCGTTCCACGCCGCGAACGCGGCACTTCACTAACCAATTCTTGAGAGATAACCCAAATTTGGGCTACATTTGTGGTAAAATGATATTCAAGAATAGCAGTAAATTGCTATTATATATATGTCTTACAGTGTGCTTAATCGCACATTATTCTTTTTTATGTCTTCATTATCATAATTTTATTTAATTTTTCGGCAACAAAAGTATGTAATTATTTTGAGATATGCAAGGGTTTTAAGAAAAAAGCAAAATAATTTTCAAATATATTTTGTGCTATCAAATAATATCGTTCCCTTTTTATTGATATTTCGTACCTCCGGCACGAATGAAGTGGGGGTGATGGGCATTTTCTACCAATATAGTGTGCCTAACGGCACACACACGAATATTTTTAATGATTATCCGCAATCATACCACTAAATAGCATCATACAAGTAATTTGTGGCTTTGTCCCGCAGGGACAGCACTTTATTAACCGTATGCTTTAGCTTACGGTACGGGAATGACAACAACCTCATAGTCCCGCAGGGACGACACATTGATATAGCCAATAAAGTGTCGTCCCATGCGGGACTTGAGAGAGCATGATTTAGTCTTGTCCGTAGGCTGAAGCATACGGTTAATAAAGTGCTGTCCCTGCGGGACAAGGAGCGAATGCCAAGTGGTATGATTGCGAATAGTTATTAAAAAAATTAAGCAAATTGCCACAAAAAATTGCGTATTCAAAATAAAATGCTTAACTTTGCGCGATTTTAATATAAAAATGAATGCAAAATGAAAGAGATTGGACTTTATTTGCCTGAAAATGAGCACGATGCGTGTGGGGTGGGGCTGCTGGTCGATATAAAGGGGAATAAATCCCACGATATTGTCGAAAAGGGCTTGCAGGTGCTTGAACACATGCTGCACCGCGGTGCGGAAAGTGCCGACAATAAGACCGGCGATGGCGCGGGGATTACGTTGCAGATTCCGCACGAGTTTATCCTCTTGCAGGGTATTCCTGTTCCCGAAAAGGGGAAATATGGCACCGGGCTTGTTTTTCTTCCGAAAGACGCAGACCAGGCGGCTTTGTGTTTGGAAGTGTTTAAAAACAGTATCGAGCAGGAGGGGCTGAAATTGCTTGCCGTGCGCGATGTGCCGGTCAATAGCGACATTTTGGGCGAGATTTCCCGCGCCAACGAGCCTGTCGTGAAGCAGGTGTTTGTGGTGGGCGAGGAGCGTTCCGACGTGCTGGAGCGCAAATTGTATATTGCCCGCAAGAAGATGGAAAAGAAAATTCTCAAATCGTCGCTCGACGACAAGCGCAGTTTTTATATCGTGAGCCTTTCCACGCAGCGGATTGTGTATAAGGGGATGCTCACCTCCACGCAGTTGCGCGACTATTTTGCCGACCTCACGAATCCCTATTTCACAAGTGCGCTGGCATTGGTGCATTCGCGTTTCAGCACCAACACATTCCCAAGTTGGGATTTGGCGCAGCCGTTCCGTCTGTTGGGACACAACGGCGAAATCAACACCATCCGCGGCAATCGCTACTGGATGGAAGCCCGCGAAAGTATATTGAAAACCCCCGAATTGGGCAATCCCGACGATATTTTCCCGATTATTCAACCCGGAATGTCCGACAGCGCATCGCTGGACAATGTGTTGGAATTTCTCGTCATGGCGGGGCTTTCCGTCCCCCACGCGATGGCGATGCTGGTGCCGGAGAGTTGGAACAGCAAAAATCCGATTTCCGATGAGTTGAAGGCTTTTTATGAATATTACAGCATCGAGATGGAGCCGTGGGACGGTCCCGCCACGCTTTTGTTTACCGACGGACGCTATGCCGGAGGGATGCTCGACCGAAACGGACTGCGCCCCGCGCGCTATCTGATTACGCACAACGACATTATGGTCGTGGCATCCGAAGCGGGCGTTTTGCCGTTTGAAGCGGTGGAAATAAAGGAAAAAGGGCGGCTCCAACCCGGCAAAATGCTGCTGATTGATACCGCGAAAGGCACCGTGAAATACGACGCCGAATTGAAAGCCGAACTCGCCAATGCGCATCCTTACCGCGACTGGCTGGAAAAAAACCGCATCAGTCTAGATAAAATCTCGTCCGGACGCACCGTTAAATACGACATCGAAAATCTGAACGCCCAACTCAAAGCGTTTATTTACACCAAGGAGGATGTCGAAAAAATCATCGTCCCGATGGCAACGGAGGGCAAGGAGCCGATTGGCTCGATGGGCAACGACACGCCGCTGGCGGTGCTGTCGGACAAGCCGCAACTGCTGTTCAACTACTTCCGCCAACTCTTTGCGCAGGTAACAAATCCGCCGATAGACCCCATCCGCGAAGAACTGGTGATGTCGCTGGCGTTGTATATCGGCTGTCAGGAAGCCAACGTGCTGGTGCCCACGCCGGAATTGTGCAAGATGGTGCGCCTCCACACGCCGGTCATCACCAACCTCGAACTTGATATTTTGACCCACTTGGGCTACAAGGGCTTTCGTTCGCTGACCGTTCCGATGCTGTTCGACGTTACGAAGCCGGAAAAAGGCGCGGCAAGTCTGGCAGAAGCGGTCAATAGCCTCTGCCAACGCGCCGAGAAAGCCGTGGACGAGGGCTATCACTACATCATATTGAGCGACCGGGGCGTGAACACCAAGCAGGCGGCAATCCCCTCACTGTTAGCCGTTTCCGCCATCCACCATCACCTGATTGAGAAGCGGAAGCGTATGCAAATCGCCATCGTGGTGGAAACCGCCGAAGCGCGCGAAGTGAACCATTTTTCGCTCCTCTTCGCCTTCGGAGCCACCGCCGTGAATCCCTATATGGCATTCGCCATCCTGAACGAAAAAGTGAAAACGCACGAAATACAATTGGATTATCACACCGCCGAAAAGAACTATATCAAATCCGTCAATAAGGGGTTGCTTAAAGTACTTTCTAAGATGGGAATTTCCACATTGCGAAGTTACAGAGGTGCACAAATATATGAAGCAGTGGGGATTAGCCAACAAACTTTAAACGTTTACTTCAGGGAAATGACCTCGCGCTTTGAGGGCATCGACTTGGCGGATATTGCGCGAGACGTGCTGATTTGCCATCAGGAGGCGTTTAATGCCGCCACCGTGGAAACGGGACTAAAAACCGCCGGAATCTACACCTTCCGCACCGACGGCGAACTCCACGCCTGGAATCCCGAAACCATCTCAAAACTGCAAATAGCGACCCGTTTGGGCGATTACAAACTCTTTAAAGACTATACCCAAATCGTCGATAATCGGCGACCCTGCTTCCTGCGCGATTTTATGACCTACAAGCGCAATCCGATTGATGTTTCCGAAGTGGAGTCGGTAGAAGCCATCACGCAGCGGTTTGTGTCCGGCGCGATGTCGTTTGGCTCCATCAGCAAGGAGGCGCACGAGGCATTGGCAATTGCGCTGAACACCCTGCACGGGCAAAGCAACACCGGCGAGGGCGGCGAAGACCCCGAACGCTTCAAAACAGGCGAAGACGGGCTGAACCGCCGGTCGGCAATCAAGCAGATTGCCTCCGGACGGTTTGGCGTAACGGCTGAATATCTGGTCAATGCCGACGAACTGCAAATTAAGGTCGCTCAGGGCGCAAAACCCGGCGAGGGCGGTCAGTTGCCCGGCTTCAAAGTCAATCAAATCATTGCGAAAACGCGGCATTCCATTCCGGGAATCACCCTGATTTCGCCACCGCCGCACCACGATATTTATTCGATAGAGGACTTGGCGCAGTTGATTTTCGACCTGAAAAACATCAATCCCGAAGCCCGCGTGTCCGTGAAATTGGTGGCAGAAAGTGGGGTAGGGACTATTGCCGCCGGAGTGGCGAAAGCCAAAGCCGATATGATTTTGATTAGCGGCTCGGAAGGCGGAACGGGAGCAAGCCCGATAAGTTCCATCAAGCACGCCGGCATTTCGGGCGAACTCGGCTTGGCAGAAACGCAGCAGACGCTGGTTTTGAACAACCTGCGGGGATATGTGCGCCTGCAAACAGACGGTCAGCTGAAAACGGGCAAAGACATACTCGTATCCGCATTGCTGGGTGCCGAAGAATTTGGCTTCGCCACGAGTGCGCTGATAGTGCTGGGCTGCGTGATGATGCGCAAATGCCACCTCAACACGTGCCCGGTGGGTGTGGCAACGCAGGACGAAAAACTCCGCGCCCGCTTCAAAGGCAAACACGAATATCTCATCAACTATTTCACCTTCCTCGCCGAAGAAGTGCGCGAACATCTGGCGCAAGCAGGCTTCCGCACAATGGACGAAATCATCGGTCGCGCCGATTTAATCGAAATCCGTAAAGACTTGGAAACCAATCCGAAAGCCGATAAATTAGATTTCTCCAAGATAACGCATTTTGTGAAAAACGGCAACGACCTGCGCTGCACGAAGACGCAAGACCACAAAATAGACAGCGTCTTAGACCGCGAAATAATCCGCAAGACGAAGCCCGCCATCGAAAAATCGCTGCCGGTGGAGATGGACGTAACAATAGCCAACACCGACCGCGCCGTGGGAGCGATGCTGTCGGGCGAAATCGCCAAACGCTATGGCAATGCCGGCTTGCACGACGGCACGATAACCGTCAGTTTCAAAGGCTCGGCAGGACAAAGTTTCGGCGCATTTCTGGCAGCCGGCATCTCGTTCAATCTGGAAGGCGAAGCCAACGACTATCTGGGCAAAGGACTGTCGGGCGGTAGAATAGCCGTGGTGCCCCCCAAATTCAGCGATTTCGCGCCCGAAGAAAACATCATCGCGGGCAACACCCTCCTCTATGGTGCAACCTCCGGCGAGGTATATATCAACGGCAAGGTAGGCGAACGCTTCTGCGTGCGCAATTCGGGTGCCATAGCGGTGGTGGAAGGCGTGGGCGACCACTGTTGCGAATACATGACCGGCGGGCGCACGGTGGTCTTAGGCACCACCGGCAAGAACTTCGCAGCCGGAATGAGCGGCGGCTTGGCATACGTGCTCGACACAAAAGGCGATTTCGACTACTTCTGCAACATGGAAATGGTGGAACTAACCCTGATAGAAGACAAATCGGACAGCACAGAACTCCAACAACTAATCACCAAGCACCACCAAGCCACCCAAAGCCCACTGGCAAAGCGCATCCTGGACAATTGGGAAGAACACCTCAAACACTTCATCAAAGTAACCCCAATTGAATACAAGAAAGTCTTGCAGGAGGAGAAGATGGAGGCGATTAGGAAGAAGATTGAGATGGTTGAGTCGGATTATTAAAAAAAAATTGGTAACTTTGCCGCATGACGAAAAAGGAAAAATATAAACGAGACTTTAAAAAAGCGTTGGACATTTTTGCAGGGAAGTTGCAAAAATACGTATCAACTGAAGATGGCGATTGGGCTATAAAAGGCTTTATTGACGTTTATAGAAACGTTTACACAATTTCGTCCGATACAAAAATTGTATCTAAAATTTTAGAAATTCACATTTTTCCACAACTGATTCAGTTTGCCGAAGAAGTCGGGTACACGATTATTCCGGCGGAGCAACAAAACTATTACCCAGACCTAACCTTTGTCAGCAAAGACGATGAAAGCGTTAAGTTTGCCGTTGATTTAAAAACAACTTACCGCAAAAAGAATGGAATTACGAGCTTCACATTAGGGAGTCATGGTGGTTATTTCAAAGAGCGAGACAAACAAAAAAATATTCAATTCCCTTACAACCAATATTTAGGGCACTATTGTTTAGGAATAATCTATACAAGAACCGATATTGATGTTTCGGAAGCGGAAATCTATGCTGTACAAGAATTGCAGGACACGGACGAATCGCCAAACCATAGAGTGGGCAAAAGAGCAGTGAGCCCTGTTGAGAATCTAAAATCAATAACTTCTGTAATTAAAGATTTTGATTTTTTCGTTGCTGAAAAATGGAAAATTGCGAGTGATAAACAAGGCTCGGGAAATACTGCAAATATTGGTTGCAATCTTAGCCTGAAAGATTTGTGCGATGAAAACGGCATTTTTAGCCAACTTGGCGAAACATGGTTTGACGAATATTGGGTAAATTTCGGCTCTGCCACGATGCTGAAAAACGGTAAAACGGTAAAAATTACCAATTTGCGTGATTTTTTAGAATTTAAAGGTAGAACTGATTTGTTGGATAAAATTGTGAAAAAGGATTAGCATGAAAGTAATAGTTCCTCCTATAAAAAGCCAAGGCATAAAGACAAAACTTGTGCCGTGGATTATGGAAGTCGCACCAAAAGTGAGTGGGCGATGGGTTGAACCGTTTGTTGGTACAGGGGTTGTGGCTTTCAATTCTCGTTATAAAAATGCAATACTTAATGACACAAATCCGCACATTATCAATTTTTATAAATCTGTTCAAAACAAAACAATTTCTGCACCTTTGATGAAAAATTATTTGGAGCGCGAAGGGAAATTATTGAGCATAGCCGATAATAACGGTTACGAACATTATTTATCCGTCCGCTCTCGGTTTAACAGCGGTGAATTTTCGCCTTTGGATTTTATTTTTTTGTCGCGAGCGGGGTTTAACGGGATGATGCGTTTTGGCAGTAAAGGAAATTGGAATATCCCTTTTTGCAAAAAGCCTGACCGCTTTGCGCAAGCGTATATTACAAAAATCGTCAATCAATTATCGGCAGTGTCTCAAATTATTCAACCTGAGCCTGAATGGACTTTTTACAATAAATCGTTTGCCGAAATTATTCCCTTGGCTGATGAAAATGATATAATTTATTGCGACCCGCCTTACTATGGGCGGCACGTTGATTATTATAACGGGTGGACAGAAGATGACGAGGACAATTTATTTCAGTTATTAAGTGAAACAAAAGCAAAATTTATCCTTTCAACTTGGCATCACAACGATTGGCGCGAAAATGAAATGATTAAGAAATACTGGAGCAAATTCAATGTGCTCACCAAAGACCATTTTTACCACAACGGTGGAAGCGTCGAAAATCGACGGGAAGTGGTTGAAGCTCTTGTTTGTAATTTCGACACAAACGGTTTTGCACAGCACAATCACGGGGTGAAAGAACAGACCGTTAATAAACAATTAGATTTGGTATGGGAATGAAATTCAATTAATAGATTATATATGGGAAATTCAAAAGCATTTTTGACAATCAACAGGAAGGAGGCGGGCTACCGTCCCATCCACGAGCGCATCGCCGATTTTAGTGAGGTGGAGCAGACTTTGAATACGGAGGACAGGATTTTGCAAGCCTCCCGCTGTATGGAGTGTGGCGTGCCTTTTTGCCACTGGGCTTGTCCGCTGGGCAATGTCGTTCCGGAGTGGCAGGATTTGTTGTTTAAGGGCAAGTGGACGGAGGCTTACGCGCTGCTGGCTTCGACCAACAATTTCCCCGAATTTACGGGGCGCGTGTGTCCGGCTCTGTGCGAAAAAAGTTGCGTGCTGAACTTGGAAAATCAGCCGCTGACGATTCGCGAAAACGAGGTGGCAATCACGGAACACGCCTTTCAGGAAGGCTATGTCAAGCCGCGTCCGCCCGCGTCGCGCACGGGGAAGACGGTTGCCGTCGTCGGCTCCGGTCCTGCCGGATTGGCGGCGGCTGATATGCTGAATCGGCAAGGGCATTCCGTCACGGTCTATGAAAAAGACGAATCCATCGGCGGATTGCTGCGTTTGGGCATCCCCGATTTCAAACTGAACAAGGACATTATCGACCGGCGGCTGGCTATTCTCAAAGAGGAGGGCATCCTGTTTGAAACCGGCGTGGAGGTGGGCAAAGCCGTGTCTGCCGCTCAATTGCTGGCTCAATTTGATGCCGTTTGTCTGGCTATTGGTGCGGGCGTTCCGCGCGATTTGCCGATAGAAGGGCGAAATTTGAGCGGCATTCATTTCGCTTTGGACTTTTTGAAACAGCAAAACCGGACGGTTGCCGGTCAGACCACGCCGCCGGCGCAGCAGATTTCTGCCAAAGGCAAAAAAGTGCTGGTCATCGGCGGCGGCGACACCGGCTCCGACTGTGTGGGCACGTCCATCCGCCAAAAGGCGACCTCTGTAACACAGATTGAGATACTCCCGCAGCCGCCCGAAGACACTAATCCGGACACGCCCTGGCCCCAATATCCCAATATCCTGAAAACGTCGAGTTCGCACAAGGAGGGCTGCACGCGCCGCTGGTCGCTGGCTTCCAAGCGGTTTATTGGCGAAAACGGCGCATTGACCGGCGTGGAAGTCGTGGAAGTGGAATGGACGAAGGACGAATCGGGACGCTTCACGATGCACGAAACGGGCAAACCGGAGATTATTCCGGCGGATTTAGTACTCCTGTCTATGGGATTTACCTCGCCGGTGCACGAAGGCTTGCTGGACGATTTGGGCGTGAAATACGACGCGCGCGGCAATGTAGAAGCCGTAAAAGCCAACGAATCGTCCGTGAAAAAAGTGTTTGTGGCGGGCGACGTAACGCTCGGTGCAAGTTTGGTGGTACGCGCCATCGCTTCGGGGCGCAAAGCGGCGGAAATCATTAAAGCATCGCTGTAAGTTTGACGCACAAACCATTTAAAATCAGAACGATATGAAACAATATCCAAAAATAGTGTTTATGGGCACGCCGGACTTTGCCGTAGCGAGTCTGCGCGCACTGACGGATGGCGGCTACAATGTGGTGGGCGTGGTGACTATGCCCGACAAGCCCGCCGGACGTGGTCAGCAAATTCGTTTTTCGCCGGTGAAAGCGTTTGCTTTGGCGCACCATTTGCCCCTTTTGCAGCCCGAAAAATTGAAAGATGCCGCCTTTTTGGAGGCTTTGCGGGCGTGGAATGCCGATTTGCACATCGTGGTGGCGTTTCGGATGCTGCCCGAGGCGGTGTGGGCGATGCCCAAGTTGGGCACATTCAATCTGCACGCCTCGCTGTTGCCGCAATATCGCGGTGCCGCGCCCATCAATTGGGCGATTATCAACGGCGAAACGGAAACGGGCATCACCACGTTTTTCCTGACCCACGAGATTGATACGGGCAAGGTCATCGACCAAGTCAAAATACCGATTGCCGACACGGATAATGCCGAAACAGTGCGCAACACACTGAAGAATCTCGGCGCGGAATTAGTCGTAAAAACCGTCGAGGCGATTGCCCAAGGCAACGTGCAGCCCACGGCACAAGAGGCGATGGGCTTCAACCCGTCGGATTTGCGCCCCGCACCCAAAATCTTCAAAGAAACGTGCCGCATCCAATGGAATAGCCCCGTGAAAGAAATCTACGACTTCATTCGCGGCTTGTCGCCCCATCCGGGGGCGTGGACGGAACTGCCGACCAATAGCGGCGAAATCCTGTCGCTGAAAATTTTTGAGACGGAGAAAATATTCCAAAAACACGATTTGCCCCCCGCAACGATTGTATCCGACGGCAAAAAAACAATGGATATAGCCGCCCAAGACGGCTTCATCCGCCTGAAAAGCGTGCAGCAAGCGGGCAAAAAACGCCTGCCCATCGCCGATTTCATTTGCGGGAAAAAAAAATGGTGAATCCGTTTAATTATATTACCTTTGCTGCCGATATTTACTTGAACGAATGAGTGAATACGAGTGATAACATTTTAAATTATAGGAGATTATGAAGACATAAATGTGATGATACGCACATTTTAAGATTGGAAAAAGCGTTTAGCTTATATTCTTGATTGCGAAAACTGAACAATTTCAAAATTCAACAAAGAGTAAAGCGATGACGCTCACGCCGCTCCGGCGTGGGCTTTACTCGGGAAATTTGTTTAATTAGGTAGTTCAGACCTCGCAATCAGATAATAGAGAAGAGTTTTGTCTGCGTTTTTTTATGTTGCGTATGGAACAAGAAGTTCCGAAAGACATAAAAAAATAAAATTAAAAACGTCAAATTAAAAAATTGGTATAGGCGTTTAGGTCGCCCCAATAATTTGCTACCTTTGTAGCATGGAAGAAAGGATAAAATTTATGGGAGTGAACTCAATCAATTTTTACAGACAGTTTCCAACGGATACAGATTGTTAT
>BNTT01000054.1 GCA_025996815.1 Bacteroidia bacterium | reverse complement strand
GTATAAACATACCGCAAAAGTAACTCTTTTTTTTTGCTGGGACACCCAAAATGGTGTCCTGGAAAATCTATTCCGTTGATTATTAGATGATTACAAAAACCATCGAGAAAAAGTGTCAAAGTCAGGAATATGAATGTCGCGCGCGTAATCCGTTGCCGATTTGTCTGTGTCCAATTTCGCATCTATCCGCTGGCTAAGGCTGGTTGTGTCCGGAAGAGCCAAAGGCAAACCATTAACCAACGTGTTTGCCGGTAGGTACAAAGTGGTATCCACCGAATACAAAACACCATTTGCGAGGTTGAGAAACGTGCTGTCGCCATTGACGCGCAGCGACACTGTTTTGTCCTCATACTTAAACAGGTTTAATTTACCACCCGGCAGCTGTGCAAAGGTGGTGAGCGAAACCATTAACGCCAAAAATCCTAATACAATCTTTTTCATATTTTTATAATTACTTTTTGCTGCAAAATTACATAAAACTATATCAAAATGTCAATTATTTTGTGTAATTTTTTACTTTTTGATATTTTTTTATTGCGCCGATGCTATCCAATAAGAAAATATCACATCATCGGTATCCGAACTGTCGGCAATCAAGTTGATGGCATCGCCCGTTAGATAACCTCTAACGATAACACCCACATCGCCTGTCATATCCACAAAAGCAACTTCGTTTCTTCCGCCGCTATTGACAATCTTTATGGTCCCGCTTTCAGTCCGTCCGCCGCGCGTAGCATCGTAATTGATGTTTACACCGACATAAGTATCCACTTCCGGAACTGAAATTTGCTTGGACGTTCCCGCGGGGATTATTTTAACTGTCGGCGTGGGATGTGTAGCCGGAACCAATTCTACAGTGTAAGAGAATATCGTATCGTCGGCATCCGAGCCGTCAGCCGTCAAAGTGATTTTGTCGCCCATCAGTGTGCCCGTAACGGAAACACCTGCATTGCCGTTGTTTTCAAGCACATTCACAAACTGTACTTGGCTACTGCCCGCATTATTAAAAATCTTAATGGTACCGCTTTCCGAATGGTCGCCGCGTACCATAGAATAGTTCACGTTTGTGTCTGTTTGCAAAAGGCTTTCAGGTATAGAAACGTCCACGGATGTTGTTGCCGGAATGATTATGACTGTCGGCGTGGGCAATGGCGGCACAGGTGTAGGAGGTACAATTGTATTGTAAATAAAGAGTAAATCCTCTGCGTCTGAATTATCTACGTTTATCACTACCGCGCCTAACGCAAGCGTTTCGCCAATCGTTATGCCCAATCCGCCGTTGTTTTTCACCACATTGGTTGAATATACGGTGATGTTCGTGCCGTCGTTCTCAACATTGATGTTTCCGCCCTCAGAGTTTTCGCCGCGCGATGCCGCGTAAGGTATCACCAGCGTTTCTCCGGCTGCCGGAAGTTCGGGAAGCGTGATTGTATCGGCAGTTCCCGGAGTGATTTCAATTTGAGTTTCGTCGGCATCGCCATCACCAAGCGCAATTTCCACATCGTAATCGAATGCAATGTCTTTGTCCGTTGCGTTTGTGAGTTCAATGGAATTGACATTTACCAACGATTCCGACACTTCCAGTCCGATATAGCCGGAAGAGCCTGTGATTACAACCACGCTCTTGTTGCCGTCATTGACGATTACAATTTTCCCGCGTTCAACGTCGGTTCCGTTGGTAGCGAGAAAATCAATAACCGTGTAGATGTTTGCCTCCACTTCAGGTATCTCTATTATGCACGGTTCGTCTGCTCGTATAATAGCATCTATACCGCCGTTAGTCACAAGCACAACGTCATTGTTAGGCATCGTGAACGTTCCGTTTGGCTGCGTTATATCGTCAAGCGTAATGCCCTCTACCTCGTATTGAAAGAATGTGTGGCCCTCCATCTCGTTCAGGAAATAATTAACCGTGTCGCCCACAAGATACGAATGCACAACCTCGCTGCCGTCCATGTTTATCATGGTAAGCAAAAAGGCATCATTCCTTGTTTTCAAAAATCTTGGTGTCAGCACCACATTACGGGCAGGCATCTCAAACGTTCCGCTTTCCGTGGACGGATTCACAAGAGATGTGTTTGTTTGCCAACTAAACCACTCAAACCATTGCGGGGGAGTTGCCGCAAACGGGATGATGTCCTGATAGTGGGCGTATTGCGTCGAGCCTGTACCGTTGTTTACCCTTACGAAATAATTTTTTTGCTCAAAGTTTGCAGTGATTGTAACATTGTCATCCGGCATCACCAATTCAGCCGATTCATTATAAGGCTCCTCAATAATCCCGCCCGTCGTATCCCACGAAGTAAACCTGTATCCGATTGCCGGAATTGCTAATATGGGAACAATATCGCCATAGTGCGCCTTTTCCTGCGCCAGAATAGTCCCGCCAAATTCAGGGTTTACCACCTTAATGATATTCTTGTGCCCCATGGAGAACTTGGCAGTAACAGTCACATCGGAATCTGGCATACTCAAAATATTGTCGCTTATGGTCCCGCCGGTGGTTTCCCAAGAAATGAAAACGTAACCATCCGCCGGAATAGGCGTGAGTTGTACCTGCTCGCCGTAAAACGCCTTTTCCGGAGCATCAAAAGTACCGCCATCCTCGGGGTCAGATTCCTTTGTTATGGCGTGTTGTGTCTCAAAATTAGCCGTTATGGTAACATCTGAATTAGGCATTGTAAGGAAATACCCGTCAGTTTCATTGTAACTTATGGTCCCGCCGGTGGTTGAAAATGATATAAGTTTATATCCTGTTGCCGGAAGTGGGATTAATTCAACCTGCTCTGAATAGTGCGCGGTTTCAGCCGATATATTAAACGTACCGCCGTCCGCTGGATTGCTCACTTTCGATATGTTGTGATAAATCCAATCAAAGTGCGCCGTAACGGTCACGTCACTTGCGGGCATAGTCAGCGTGTTGCCGTCTAATGTGCCGCCGGTGGTGCTAAAATGTGAAAAATAATATCCTGTGGCGGGCGTAGGTGTCAATGTCACTTGCTCTCCATAGGTTGCCGTAGCAGGTGCGCTGAACGAACCACCATTCGCCGGGTCAATTTCCTTGTCAATACCATATTTTATTTTCTCAAAATTAGCCGTTACGGTAACATCTGAATTAGGCATTGTAAGGAAATACCCATCAGTTTCATTGTAGCTTATAGTCCCGCCGGTGGTTGAAAACGATATAAGTTTATATCCTGTTGCCGGAAATGGGATTAATTCAACCTGCTCTGAATAGTGCGCGGTTTCAGCCGATATATTAAACGTACCGCCATCTGTTGGATTGCTCACTTTCGATATGTTGTGATAAATCCAATCAAAGTGCGCTTCCATTTCCACGTCGTTTGCAGGCATAGAAAACTCACGGTGCTGCGTGTGTGGTTCGGGGGATATTCCGGTAGTAGTCCACGAATCAAATCTTTTCCCGATTGGTACAGTGGCATCCACATAAACATTATCGCCATAGTGTTTGATACCGCTACCCGTCCCACCAATAACAGTAAGAGAGTAGTCTATCATTCTGATTTCAGCCGTTATGGTTACATTTTTTGCCGGCATAGATAAACTCCCTGAAGCATTTTCGGGCGGGTAAATATCGCTTGAAATCCACCGTACAAATTCATAGCCTACAGGAATATTAGCCGCATAATTCACGGTGTCGCCATAATGAACTGCTGGCTGTGAGCCGGTACCACCTACAACAGTAAACGAATAATCCGCCCACTTAAATACAGCCACAAGTGTAACGGCATTGTCAGGCATCACAAAAGTTCCGTTTGCCTTTGTTGTGTCCATCGTAACACCGCTCACCGTCCAATGGTCAAACACCTTGCCAATGGGTGGTGTTCCTGCGTTGTATGCAACAACATCGCCATAATGCTTGTGTTCGTCAGTAAAGGTGCCGTCGCCGTTCGTGATGGTATAGGTATAGTCGATTTGCACGAAATTTGCCGTTATCTCAACATCATGCGCGGGCATCGAAAAGTTAGTTGTGGCATTGTTTACATTGGCGATTGTTCCACCGGTAGATGACCAGTTAACAAACCTCCAGCCTCTGTTTGGAGTTGCTGTAATAGAAAATGTGCTCGTTGCATCACCATAGTGCGCCGTATCAGGTGCACCTGAAATTGAGCCGCTGGCAGACGGCACCGATTTCGTCGTAATTTTGTAGTCGTAGTATTTGAAAACAGCGTTAATCTCAACGTTCCGGTCAGGCATACAAAACGCGCCTTTCTTTGCGTATGGGTCTTTCAGAATAATGTTTTGCGAATCCCAATGGTCAAAATATTGTCCAACAGGCTCGGCAGCATCATACTGAACATAATCCGTATAATATACCGGTGTCTGCGTATGCGTGCCTGTCGCATCCGTGAATTTGAATGTATATGGCGTTTTAACAGTCTTGGCAATAAGATATTTTCTTTGAGTGCCTGATGAAAAGGTATAGGTAGTGGCTGCTGATACCTTCGTATTGCCATCATACCAGCCATCAAAAGTATAGCCGCGCTTGGTAACGCAAGAAAACGTAACGCTCGTATTTGGAAGATAATATCCAACGCCCATAATGGAAGCAATACCCTCATCGCCCGACGCAAACATTTCAAGTTCACCCTCTCTTGGACAGGTAGAAACCCAAACATTCATCCGTTTCGACCAGACGTAAAGCGTGGGCACAATATGCCCAACGATGGCATACCAGCCGAACTCGCCTCCGTGCGGATATTTATCCCAGATGTCCTCAACGGTGTGATAATGCCCCTTGTAATCGCGCAGCAGTCGATGTTCGTCATCATTCAAATGATGTTCGTGGTGTCCATGCTCATGGTGTTCATGATGCCCGTATGGGTCATTCCATTTGTGAATATCGGTATATTCTCCACCACGGCGATTGTTACAGTTCGTTTCGAGTTCGTATCCCATTGCCTTTATTGTTTAATTGTCCCTTGTATCATAGCCTTAGCCGTTTCCATCATCGAATCGGCAAATTGAGTCTGCCCATAAATTGAATACACCAAACTTGCAGTGATATAGTAGAATGGTATTTCCAAATTCTCATCCAAATCAATATTCGCGTTTAATTCTGTTGGTTGAGTTAATCCATTTATATATAAAAGTCTAGTTCCTGTTTTCAATTCGTGCGTCCATTCGTTGGTAGAAAAATAGTGCAATTTGATTGTAGTTGAAAAGTCTGTTCCAGATAACGAACGCTCTATTGCAACCACAGGGCGACTAATTCCGCCTCGTGTCCATTCATTAAATTGCAATTTATATTCAGGGCTATCCATAGTAATTGCCTCTGTCACCGGTCGCTCCCAATCTGATAATTGCAAAAATTTTAATTTGTAAAATGGATTAAAAAATGGAATTTTGATAGTTCCGGTTTTAGCTCCTGTATAATCCGGAGTTAGTGTCGGTTCCATAGATGATATTGGAACTAAATGCTCCGGCACCGAATCAACAATAATTTTGAAAGCATCCGGCAAGCATTCCCTGATATAACTTTCAATAGGCTTTTCATCGCGCGTCGGGCGCAACACAAGCAACCCGTTTGTCACGGGGATAGGGTCACCACCCGCAGCGGGATTAGTCTTAGCAAGCCACTCACCAAACGGCGTGAGTTCCTGCATCCGTATCTTTACTTGTCTTATTGCATCTGCAACTGTCATTTTGTTCTATTTTCCTGCAAAAATATAACATTTTTCAATCATTTTCATATTATTTTGTGTAAAAATGTCATATTTGCACAAAAAAAATTCCGGTAGCAATTATCACGACCGGAATTTCCAACAGAAAAGTAAGTAAATTATGCGTTGTAACTTTCCCAATTAGGGAAAATCAAGCCAAGTTTCTTTGATTCTTCAACCACTTTGGCACTCGGAGCGTTCTTGGGGATGTCAATCTTGTAGTTGGCAATCAACAGCCTTTTTGCTTCGGTGGGGTTCGTGATTTCTTTGTAGGTAAAATCGTCAGCGAGCACTGCGGGTGGAGTCAAATCGTCCGCAGAGATTTCCTCATCTGCTTTTTCTACGGTTTCCGTTTCACCAATAACAGGTGTGGAAGACTCCAAAAAAACAACAGTGTCGAAATACTTCGTTTCCTCGATTGCCTTTTGCGTCTTTTCGTCCAAAGTCCGATATGTCGCCCGGTAATCACCGCCTCTACTTGATGCGGTGACAAAGCGCAAGTTTTCTTCTTGCCCGTCAATTAAGACCGGCAAGAAGAAATGCGCTCTTTTTACTGTATAAACTTTTGCATTCATAGTCATCAAGCAAAAACGTTTCCAATAATCGCGTGCGCCAATGGGTTGTACACCACTGGGCAAGAAGTTTCACGTATCACAACAGCAGATGAGTTTTCGCCCTTTGTACGCCCAACGTCCAAGCCTTCAAAATGCTCTTCCATCGGAATCTGTACCGCCTTTCCAATGTTGGCAGGGTCGATGATAATGGCGCAATTGGATGTTCCAATTCGGTCAAGGATGTTATACTTTTTGTACAAGAGTGTGTTGCCGCCGATTGAGATTCTACCCCAATTGATGTTCAATTCTTCGGAGGTAGATGCCGCCTCTTTGATGCGCGTAACAAACGGCGTTTTGAGCACATTGGCAAGGAAAGTTTTATCGCACAGGGCGTATCTTTTGTCGCTGCCGTTATTGTCCTCAAAAAGGTCATTGTACATGTCAATGAACGTTCCATCGTTCCAAGTGGTAGGAGACGGAATATTTTTGACACCAAAGTTTTTGAAGCCTTTGGTTGTCAGTTTCATGTTGCCCTTTACCGGGTCATTCACTTCCGCCAAAGAACCAAACAGGAAGTTCATTTCGATTTTCGTTTTCATATCGAAAAGGCGATTGCGGAGGTAATCGCTCATCCCCCAGTTGATTTCTTTCTTGTTGAGTTTTTGGTATTCCGTTTCAGAGATTTTCACCATGAACTTCTGCAAGTAGTTATATTCCTTGAGCGGGAAAATAACCTTTGAATCCGCAGTCCATTCATCTTCCCCTTTGGCTGTGCCTCCCAAAATCAAGGGGGTGTTCGCCGGAATGGTTTTTGTTCCGGTAGTGGCATCCGGGTTGATTGGAACGACAGAGACAGAACTTCCTGAACTCGGAATATCCACAACGAGCAATGCGAAGCCGTCGCCGTATTTTCCAACAATGGTTGGGTCTTTGACAAAGATTGTTTGGTGCAACTCAAAGTAATTCTTGTGAGCCACAGGCAACGCCGTAGCAGTTAGCGGAGTTAAGGCAATAGCCGCAGATGCCGTCGTCTCGTCCAATACCGGCATATAATCCGACACATACCAATCGTGTTTCCACGATTGAGCCTGACTTCTTCGCCCATCCTGCAAGATAGAGAACACCGGATGTCGGCTCGGCAACAGTTCCGTGACAAACTTTTCCACATCCGACATATCCAAATCGGGGGAAATTACTTGGGCACTCGCAACGGATGCCGGACCGTCTGTGCTTCCGTCTCCGGTACCGGGGTTTGCAGGGTCGGCGCACATAACGCCGTCGCATACGAACGCGCCAAAGATGGAACAAACCACCATAATGGCAAACATGAAAAGCGGATGTTTATTGACAAACGCCATTCCTTTTTCGATTTTTTCTAAAAACTTTTTCATCTTATTTATATTCTTTAAACATTTTCCTGATAACACTCTCATTGGGATTTTCATCGTCCCCTTTGGGAGCAGCACCGCCGCCGCCCAAATTTGGCAAACCGTCACTAACGGTATTTTTCTTTCCCGATTTGATTTTGTCGTTTGCGCCTGCAACTTTCCCTGCAGCCAACGCCGATGCCACTTCATTGTCAAACGTCATCGCTTTTTTAGCCTGCTGAAGCGTTTGCTTGGTGATTTTGCCGATTGAAATGGGGAGCAAAAAATTGGTGAGGAAATCCTCGTAGAATTTATTGTACTCCTCATCATTCATTCCCTCCTCCTCCTGAAACGCCTTTAATTCCTCCGAACTTGCTGCTATATTGGCATCAAATTCATCTTTCTGTTGTTTCGTCCGCGCTTCGGCATCCAACTTTTCCCGTGCTTCCGCTTCCGTTTCTTTCAATGCTTCCGCGATGTCATCTTCCGTAAAGCCATCTTTCAGACTTGCAATGATGCGCGCCATGGGTTTGTTGGCATCTTCGCCATCCAAAAACGCATTGATTAAAGCCGCAATGTGCGGGTTCTTGTTTACACCCTCGCCAAGCCTTTCATTTAAGCCTTTCAACTTGTCGTGATTGCCGCGCAATTCTTCATGACCGGCGATAAAATCATCGATGTCATCTTCTCCGTCATCGGCATATTCCTTTTCGGGGAACTTCTCTTTGAGCATCGAGCGCATTCTTGCACGTCCTTTAAGAGGCTGCTCTTCCGCTATTACTGCCTCTGCCGGTGCGCCTCCGCTTTCTGCTGATGCCTGTGCCGCCGCAGCTGCCGCCAATTTTTCTTCTTCGTCCATATTATACTGTATAAAAATTCAACTTAAATCGCCACAAAATTATATATTAAAAATATCATTTTGACAGCATTTTGTGTAAAAAAGCAAAACATTTTGTGTATTTATGCAGAAAATAACAACATTTTGTGTAATAATTAAAATAAAATGATTACTTTTGTGTCGTTTTGTTATTCGATGTGTTTATGACGTATCAGCATGTGTACAAAAAAGAGCGCGATGTGGAATTGCTAAGGAAGTTTTTTGAACTCAAAAAGACATACCCTGACGATTTAAATTCAGGTATAATTGAAAAACTTGTGTCTTGCGAGAGCAAAAAACTATACGCCTCCCGTCAATACTGCATAGATTTCATCAAGTGCATTCAACAGGGCAAAGTAAGCCGAAAGCATCTAAAAGAGAAATGCAGGCTGTACAAATATCTGTACGAGAGTTTTGAGGAGCTGCTACTCGAAACGCCGGACATACAAACAGAACAGGCAGTAGAAATTATAATGCAAAAGCCCGCACCAAGTTTTTTCATAAACGAGCGCACGGCATACGCAATAATCTGTCATCAATTGAAACTAACAAATAAAGAAAGGAAAATGTTATGAAACACCTAAAATACATCGCCCCATTACTATTGTTTCTACTCCATTTCACAGGATTAGACAAAGAAACCTGCGGCTTCAATTCCATATCAGGATGGCAAACCTGTTTCACATATCAATTCCTGCATACGTCAATAATACACGTATTGCTGAACTCTTTTTGCTTCGCGATGTTGCTCCGTAACTGCAAATTCAAATTCACTGATTACGTCTGGGCATTCAACATATCGGCACTATGCGCTTACATCTCTACCACTTCGGGCGCATACACCGAAACCGTAACAGTAGGATTTAGCGGCGTACTGTATGCTATCATCGGGATGCAACTGCTTGAAGTGTTAGACAAGTGGGCGTGGAACGCAAAGCAATTTCTATCACTCCTGATAGTGTCATTGCTAATATCATTCTTCAATCCCCATTCAAACACATTGCTGCATATCCTCTGCGCCGCGCTCGGATATTTATACTGGCTGGTAGAAACAACAATTACAAAAAATGACCAACGAAGAAATACAAGCGATAGTTTACGAAAACAAAACCCGTTTTAGGCAACTAATCAGTTTCCGGTCGCACTACAACCCAATCATCGGCTACGGATCCGACTGCATCCCGCGCACACTCATTGAAGTAGAGGGCTTGCTCGTTCCGCGCTTCTACTGCCCCAATGAAATGTTGAGCCATCCGCTTATTCAGGGGCTTGTGAAATGCGGCAGCGTGTCAAAATATCTTACCGAAAATGGACTTGATGATGACAACCGAAGTGTAGCGTTTATCATCGACAAAGTAGAAGACTTGCGCCACAAAACCGATTTTGAATACACCGCCGCCACGCAATTTCTAATAAAATCAAAAGCCGACAAAAAAAACGTTGCTGAAGAGGATGTGCCTTTCATATTAAATAGAGAGCAAATAATTGTTCTCAAAGAATTGGAACGCGCACGCTTGGCAGGAGAGCCTTTGCGTTTCATACTCTTAAAAGCTCGCCAATTCGGAGGCTCAACGCTGGTGCAACTATACATGGTTTGGATTCAACTGTTCCACCGTAAACAATGGAATAGTACAATAGCTGGGCATCAGAAAAATACCGGCGAAATTATTCGCGGGATGTATTCTAAGGTACTTAAAGGATTAGATGAGGTTAACGGCAAAAAGATGGTTTTGCTTCCATACGAAAGAAGCCAAAACACAAGAATTATCAAGGAAAGAGATGTACGCATAACTGTCGGAACATTTCAAAATCCCGATAGCTTAAGAGGCGAGGACACGTGTATGGCTCATTGTACCGAAGTTGCTTTTTGGGTATTAACCAAAGGGAAAAGTCCGGAAGATATGATTAACTCCGTTTGTTCCGGAATACCGGATGTTCCATTGTCAATGATATTCTATGAAAGTACCGCAAACGGCGTTGGTAACTTTTTTCATACGGAATGGAAAAGGGCAAAGAACAAACAAAGTATTTTTAAGCCTATCCTAATAACATGGTTTGACAGTGACCGGAACATAACTGAACTGAAAAAGGGTGAAGATATAGAGATTGCACGGACACTGACGGACTACGAAAAAACATTGTGGCTAAAAGGATGCACACTCCAACATCTAAAATGGTATAGGACGGAGTTAATGAAAAAGCCCAACGAATGGATGATGCGCCAAGAATACCCATCAGACGACATAGAGGCATTCCAAACAAGCGGCAACCGCGTTTTCAACATCTACGAGGTGCAACAAATGCGCGAGCACTGCTGCGATGCCGTATATTACGGCGATGTGGTAGGCGATGCGCGCACCGGCGAAGATGCTCTCAAACACGTCAGATTTTCCGAAACACCACGCCCGCAAAACACCAACGAGGTATTGCAACTGTGGCAACTGCCGGACGGGAAGAAAATCAGCGACCGTTACATTGTCAGCGTGGACATTGGCGGGCACTCCGAAGCTGCCGACTTTTCCGTTATCAAAGTCTTTGACCGCATCAGCATGATGGATATTGGCGGTATGCCCGAAGTGGCTGGAGTGTGGCGCGGACATATCCCCCACGACTTGCTTGCGTGGAAATCCGCACAGATAGCCACGCTCTTTGACAACGCCCTGCTAATCTTTGAAAGCAACACCTACGAAACGGAACGTGGAAAAATAGAAGCGGGCGACCACGCCTACATCCTCGACGAACTGGGCGGATGCTACGATAATATGTACTGCCGAAACCACGACGAGCGTATTCGCGACGGTGCCCCCGGCAAGTGGGGCTTCCCGATGACCACTCAAAGCAAAAACATAATCGTTTCGCACATGCAAAAGATGCTAAGAAACAACGCAGAGGACAAAGGCGGCGAAACATACATCGAACGCGATGCCATAGCCTGCGACGAAATGGACGCCTTTGAAACAAAACCAGACGGCAAAATGGGCAACGTGCTCGGCGGTCACGACGACGACGTTATGTGCACCATGATAGGCGTACACGCCTGCTATGACCCTAAAATAATGGATATTCCCAAAAAGATTGTCCCACGCGAAACATCGCCCCGGAGAGAATTTGCCGGATATTCAACTTTCTGAAAGTGTTTACTGCATTCCCGGAGGCGGCAAGCCCTGCGGAGCACCCTGACCACCACCCATTTGTTGCATCATTTCAGGCGGAAGTCCCTGTGCCGCTTGCTGTGCCTGCATCTCTTGCATCTCTGCCTCTTTGCTCTCAATCTCCTGAATAAGTTGGTCTTTGAACGAATAAGACGAATTGCGCAGCATCATCTTAACATCTATCAACCCGGCCTGTAGCAATTGCATCAGCATACTATCTTGGAACGCTTTATACTGCTGCGAATTGGTAGAGGGTATCAGTTTCACCTCCACATCCAAATCAACACCTTTGCCGGCAGCAAAGTGGGCTTCTTTGGCGTATGCCTTCCCCGCAATCTTGATATACATTTCGGGCGTGTAGTATTGCTGTATCAGTTTCAGCAACTTGGTATCGCGCTGCGTTCTGAATGCGTTGAACGATGAAAGTATATCAAGTAGATTGACAGCTGCCTGTTGTATCTCTTGCGCATAAAGCGACGACGGCGTGCCCGATGCAGGAGTTTTCCCTTGTGCCGCGCCATGCACCCCGCTAATGTTGTCAATAAAACTCATCATCAATTGTATCATGTTGAACGAGCCATTGTCGCGGTAGGTATTCGGGAAAGGCGCAACCATTCTATTCAAGTCTTGCCCCGGCTTCACTTTAACCGGAATCATCGCTCCCGGCTTAGCCGCATCATGAGCCAACTGTTCAGGGGTATTATTTTCAAGAATGGAACTGTCATACATAACAGTGGTGCGTGAGCTGGTGCTCCGGGCATAGTCATCACCGGTAATATACCGGTTTATCATCTTTTGCTGGTCTATCACGTCGCCGACAAAGCTATGCACTTCACCATCAAACATCCCGTGAAACCTCAGACTGTAAGGGTGCGATTCGTTTTCGTAGGGGCTTTCGCCCTCTGCAAGCACAATTCCGGTGGGAGTGAAATAGCGGTAATACCAAAACTTGCGCACAGTCCATTCAGGCTCAATCAGCAGCACATCTTCCGGCGCAACGCCATGGGCTACGGCATCAGCAATACGCGCCTCGTTTTCTGCTTTGATGGCTCTGCGCTCTTTTTCCGTATCGTCCACCCAATAAAGGCTGGCATCCAACGTATCGTGGCAATGCAACTGCTCTTTGCTTTCAATCTTCCACACAAGGATAACGCGGCAAAGGTTGTTTTGATACGGATAGAGAAAGTTCAGGTTATCCATTTTGCGGGTGGTCATATTCTCGTATGCACCGCCGTCAAGCCCTATGGGGCGAACGTTCAAATACAGCCTGCGTATTTCCTCGGCTTGCTCTTTCGTTTTGGCAAACTGGCGCACCACTTCATTGAGAGGCACGTCCATTATCTCGCCAATCATAGTGAGGTCTGAACCGTTAGAGTTTTCCAGCCCGCTGTTCCAAAATATACGCGACGGGTTAATGTTTCTCACCAGCCCGCCAACCTTGCCGGTCATCGGGTTAATGTCGTATTTATTTGCCTGAACGCTTATGGCAGATATGGCAAACTCCAGCAACTCCTCTTTGTCGAGTTGGTCTAATTCGTTGTTCTTATACGCATCCTGCAAGGCAAGCGAGTACAACTCACCGATTTTGCGTTCGTCCGTTATGCTTGGGTCGATGTCGTCCGTTTCCGGAATAACCACAATCGGTTCTGTCTGCTGTTGAATGAACTGCCCGACAAGTGATTTGGTCAGCTGCCGGATAAGATTGTTTTTCAACGGCACTAATCCCTGACTTATGAGATGATCCTGTTCGGTTATCCATTTATTATAACTTATTTGTATCAGGTCGCTCCACTGGTCGCCGTAAGTCATTTTGCCGCCCCTGCGGCGCGTCCTGCGGGCACCGTCAAGCCCATCCCACAACTGTTGTGCTTCCAGCAACACCTGCCGACAGTCCGAAAACGCCACAGAGTTAAGCACATCCTCCGCACCGGTAGGGGCAGTTGGGGCAACAATGCTCTTACGGAAATACTTGTAATCAATATTCTTTTTTGACATAAACACGAATTTTGCACAAAGTTACTATCATTTTATTACTTAAATCAATTATTTTATGTAAATTTGCACTTTGGTTTGACATTTTGTTATGAGTAAAGTAAAAAACAGAGGTATAGGTCAAGGAAAGGGCGGCGGCGGCGGGCATCCGGCACGCACAGACAAGGAGCAGATAGAGATATTGCAGGATATGCTCACGGGCGGCGGCAGGACAAAAGCAGAGATTGCCCGAAAGCACGGCATCAGCAAAGCCACTCTCATGAACTACCAGCGCAACCACCCCGAAATATGCACGCCCGAAAAGAAGCTCGCAGCAACCAAAGAACTTGCCACCGTGGCGATGGGCAAGATTGTTGATTACCACGAACGGATATTGAGCGACAAGGCGGATATAGTAAGCGAATTTAAAAAGGCAGCCATCAAACGGATGCCTGCAATGGATGATGAATGGTTTACCAAACTGGGAGAAATCCTGTTTGCCGAAAAGAACGCTCCGGCAGCCAACCAAACCAACATCATCAACAACAATAACAACACGGTGAATTTTGAAGATAAACTCTCAAAGCACCTGGATAGATTGAACAATGCGTTCAACAGGTCAGACAAACTCAATTCCGAATACGCGGAAGCCGAAATAGTAAGTTAAGCCATCTTGTGAAGTGTTTTCATACTTTTTTTTACCTATTGATAACTCAAATCGCGCTGCGGCATCTGTGAAGATGTCGCGGTTTTATTCAAAATCCTGCTGTAAAACATATTTTTTTGTTTGCTGTTTCAAAAATAATCAGTACCTTTGTACCCGAATAATTTATGTAGCAGAATTATGGAAAGAATAGAAATTATATGTACTGTTATAGGGGCTGTTGCAGTCTTGTTGAGCGGAATTTGGTTTATCATAAATCAAATTATAAAATTGAGCAACAAACTGGTTGGTATTGATTACCGATTTGATGCGGTTAATTATCGACTTGATGGCATTGAGAAAACACTTAGCAGTTTGCCTTGTGCTTCGCATAGTGATGACTTGACAAACATAAAATCAATTATAGCACAAAAGTTTCCATCGTTGTCAAAATCGGCTTCTTTAAAATTAAGCCCGTCTCGGTTAAGCCCGTGGGGGTTGCAACTCTTTAACGACATCGGCGGCGATGAATTTTTGAACGCAAACAAGGAAGCATTGTTTAAATACATTTCCGACCACAAGCCGCTGACAAAATTAGACGTTGAGCAGGAAGCAAACGCATCTTTTTTTTCGCTCCTGAACACACCTGCATTCAACAAGTTGAAAGACTATATTTATGAAGCACCACCCGTTACGTTGGAAAATGGCGAACCATACACGCTTGCAGTACCGGACATCTGCTTTATTTTGAGTTTGCCGCTCCGTGATATGTATTTGAAAGAAAATCCAATTTAGATTCCCTTTTTAGTTAAATTTTATTAAATCAATCACAATAATTTGGCATTTCGAAAATAGTGCTTACCTTTGCAGAAAATTTTTGAAGTCATGAAAAAGAAAAAAAGTATTTTATCCTATATTTTAATCCCTGTTGGTTTATCTCTAATAACGGCAATATTTGTTTATATTGCATATTATGCAGAGCCGCATCTTCGATATTATGATGAAGAATTGGAAGAATATACAATGAAAACAATTGGAGGTTATTTGGATTTCTTGTTGTTTTTGGTATGGTTATTTTTTGTTTCTCGGTTTTGGGAATGGGCAGAAGTATATAATGATGAGTATAAAAAATGGCTAATAAAAGAAGTAAAAGAAAAATTATCTTCCGTTTCTGATAAAGAAATTAAAAAACGATTAGATAAATTGTCATTTTCAATTACTCCTCCATGTTCTGATTCTTATGAATTTGAAAATGATGAACGCTCAAATTTATCGAGAGAATTGAAAAGAAGAAAAAAGGAGCAGCAAACCAACTACATAATGAATAATATTCTCTTATGGATTGCAATTGCCGCATTCTTCTTTTTATTGGGTAAAAATTGGATTTGATGTAATCCTTTTAAATTCATCTCAGGATACTTCTCAACGGTACCGTGAAAAGTATCGGGGCGTTCCAAAAAAACAAGCATGTAAACATAAAATCACATCAACTTCCCGGTGCTCTTAATGGCGCAACTAAAATCAATATAATCAAGCTTAGTGCCCGCTTCCACAACGCCAACGCAGGCAAAACGGAAATACCGGCAACTATTCCGGTACAGGTCCGCACCTAAATCGATAAATTCTTTTGCCACCGAAGCGCCGCCGTTTGGATCAGGAACAGCTCCGTTAAACTCACTGCCGCCCATTAACCGCCAAATATGCCCATCTTCCGAACCAAAAACGTAAAAACCCAAATACTTAACGGGTTTAATCATGCAGCGCAGCACTGACCTGTGGGCACTCTTGTAATCCATCACCCCGCCGGTATAAGGGCGCGACATAAAATGTATAACCGTGCCCTTGTCGTCGGAGGCTTTCTCGTTGGAAATCTCTATGAGTTTGTCCGACTGCCCGTCTATGTGCTTCGTTATGCCCAGCAGGCGCGGATAGTCACCAATGAACTGCCTGTACACTGCCGATATCTTGTAGAACTGCTGACTGTTGAAACTGTACACGTATGAATAGGCATAGTTCGGATTGGATATAATCAGTTCGCGGTGCTCGTTATAGACAAAGCCGATGTTCGTGCCGGGGGCTTTCAGATAATCAAGAAAATTCACGCCGTCTATCACGTCCGTGCCCATCATCTTAGGCGGCTCGTCTGCCGTGCCCGACAAACTGGGATGAGAAAATGCCTCAAGCATGATGTCGATATAATCGAAGTTATTGTTTTCCATCGTCGGCACCCGCAGGAAGTCAAACGGTTTTCCCTCCACCGCGCGGCTCAGTTCTAACACCTCCTGCCCGTTGGTCATCATCAATCCGCGAACAGTAGCAAACACAATGGCATCATCAATAGGCGTGATAGTGTCGGGATTGGTCACCACGTCGCGCGTAAGTGGTCTAACAAACGCATAATCCACTTCTCCACCGCCTTGCCCCAAAGCATACAAACCATCGCTACAGAATGCCAAAAGCGGATATTGTCCGAATTGACCCGTTGTTATCGCCTGCGTGTTGGCAGCTAAGCCTAATATCTTTCCTGCGCCAACGGTGTAGTGGTTGGCATCGCTGCTCACGAATGGGTTGTTTACGTTGGATACCGTCAGTTCGTTTTGCGTTTGCTCGGTGGGGTTTTGCTCGGTGAGGTAGTTAAAGTAGATGCCTTGAAGGTTGTATGTGATTCGGTCTAACCTATCAAAGGCGTATGCTGTGTTGGGAAGTAGTGGGTGAGGCTTAAGATTTACCGTTGCACATACATAATAGCCTACTGATGAATTTTTATTAATAAATTCCATTTTGTAGGCTCTGCTATCAGGAAATGTTATTAGTGGCGATAGGTTATTCAAACCTCCTGAAGCAAAACTGTTGGTTAACGATGAAGAATCATCTTTAATTACGATAGAAATTGAATCACTTACTTTTAAATAGGTTTTTACAATTGCCACAGACATATTAGGAAATCCGCCCGGCTTTTTTTTAATTATAGAGGGGCTTTCTCCAAAATTATAAGCATCTTCTTGATATTTAGCAAACTTAAACCCTCTCGTTAATGATTTTATAATGTTTGCAGAATGATTTTTACTGTTAAAATTTAAATTTACACCTGAATAATCAACAATTCCACCAATAGATAGAGTTCCATTTGTTATCGTTTCGTTTAATTCCAAATTATCTAAATCCCCTCCTTTTAATTCATAAGAGCACGAATTAGAACCGTTAGCAATAAATTCGTCTATTTCTATTGAATGAACCTTATATAAAGGAGCATTTAGTATTTTTTTTATCAAATATTCCCATTTCTTAGTATTATAATCTTTAACTTTATCTTCAAAAAAACCAATAAAATCAATTCCTGAATTTCCTTCCTTATACCATTTCGTAAAATCATCGTCAGAAATAGAATCATAATAAAACTGAGAGGACATATATATGTCAATCGTTGAAATATAATTACTGCTGTTGCGTTAATATTTAACAAGAATTAACATTCAAATAAATTTAGTTGTTCTTTGACATTTTGATTGCATTGACGTTGTTCGGTAAGCAACTCACGTATAGGCGTTTTGTCGAAAGCG
>BNTT01000053.1 GCA_025996815.1 Bacteroidia bacterium | reverse complement strand
CTTCGCCCGGCACAAGGATAGACAATTTGAGACGTGGGTCGCGGTTCACAAAAGGGAAATCGGGGTCGTAACTTGCATCCCTGGTAATCACCTCTCCGTTGTCCGCCTCCAAGTCATTTATAGGTCTGCCACTCGTTGTAAAAAAGCTGTTTACTGCGGCAAGTGTCGGCGCAAACGAAGCCCAGTTGTAGAATACTCTGCAAATGTAACTTCCGCGATAGTCGGAAGCATAATTTATTTTGAAAAGCACTTCCCTGTTGGCGGGGTCTTCGATACCGGCATCGAGAAACAATTTTACAAAATCGTTGTAGAGCGAGTAGCCTAAGCCTTTGATAGCCTGAGCGCATTGGATAACCGTTGCGTTGTCGTTTTCGTATTGTGCGGTGCGCAGTTTCAGCATATAAGCAGCCCCTTTGTTGACTGTGCCGGCATCAAACGAGTGCGGCAGATTGTTGATAGCAAACTGTATGTCGCTCTTTATCAGCACAAGCACCTCGGCTATGGGTGCGCGTGGGCGGTTTTCCTGCGGCGTGTTTTCGTCCAGCAATGGCACGCGACCGTAGAACCAAATCAAATCCTGATAGGACATCGCCCGCATGAAACGTGCTTCGCCTTCCACTTGATTTCTTTCCGTTTCGCTGAGTTTTGGCTTTGCCGATGTCGCGCAACAAACTGTTGCAACGGGCAATACACAGCCAATTTTTTCTCCATTTATTTCCTACCCAATAACTGTCTGCCGTTTGTGTGCCTTGCGCAAACTCCGAAGACAATTCCCATGCGTGTTTGTTGTAGGAGTTGTCGGTCATATTGTCGAACACGTATGGGCTCAGATTTTGACCGACGTCGTCATACATCGTCGTGTAAATACCAGCCAGCAAGCTTCGGGCTTGCGTCATCGTCTGGAGAAATGTTTCAGGCGACGCTTTGTCGGGCGGTATGGTATCCAGATAATCTTCGCAGGACACCAGTGTTGTTGCAAATGCCATGCAACCGTAAATCAATGTTTTTTTCATCTTTAATTCTTTTTAATTATTAAAAACTTAAGTTAAGTCCTCCGGTAAAGGTCTTCACCAGCGGATAATCATAAATATTGGTAGAGTTCACGCCTGCCCGTTCGGGGTCGAAACCACGGAATGGGGTGAGTGTGAACAGGTTCTGTCCGCTCACAAACACGCGGCAACCTTTCAGGTGCAGTGCGTTCAGCAGCCGTTTAGGCAGGGTATAGCCCAATTCGATATTTTTCAAACGCAGGTACGACAGGTCTTCCACGTAATAGCGTGATTTGGTTGTCGAACGCTGGGTATCGATAAATACGCGCTGGTAGGTATTGTTGGGGTTTTCGGGTGTCCATCGGTTTTTCATCCATGCCACCATATTGCCGGTTCCACCATAGAATGGCGATACCAATTGTCCCGAACTCCAACCTTCGCCTCCGTAGATACCTTGTATCAGTAGCGACATATCGAAGCCCTTGTATTTGGTTCCCCCCGTGAGGGAGTAAATAAAATCGGGATTGGGGTCGCCCAGAGCCACGCGGTCGTTTTCCATGTCGATGATGCCATCCTCGTTCTGGTCTTTGAACCGGATGTCGCCGGGTTTAGCCACCAGCCCTGAATAGGAATTAGCTACATTTCCGTCTGTGTCGAAAGTGAGCAAGTGATTGTGTATTTCTTCATCACTTTGATAAATTCCTTCTGTTTCATATCCGTAGAGCGTGTTGATGGGCAAGCCTTCTTTGAGCATAATATCGTTGCCGGTTAGAATAGGACTTCTTCCCTTGAGGTCAAGGATTTCGTTTTTGTTGAACGAAAAGCTTGTGCCTGCCGACACTTCCAAGTCGTTGCTCAATTTTTGAATATAGCTGAGCGACAACTCGGTACCGGTATTTTTCATTCGTCCTGCATTTTTCCACGGGTCCGACGTAAAACCAAAGGTGCTTGAAATCGGCAACTGCATCAAAATACCGGAAGTTTCCTTGACATAGAAATCGCCTGTGAAGGTGAACATGTTGAGAACGGTAAAGTCCACACCGATATTCGACTGTGTTGTTGTTTCCCAACTCAGGTCTTCGTTGGCGATATAGTCCACTCCTGCACCGGTCACTCCTGCATTGTTCCAAATATAGTCATAACCGCCTCCGATAGCAAGTATGCTGGTACCGGCATAAGATGTATTTATTTTTTCATTTCCCAATTGACCATAAGAGTAACGGAGTTTCAATTCGTTGACCCACGACAGATTGTCTTTCACAAAAGATTCCTGACCGATGCGCCAACCCACAGAAAAAGAAGGAAACGTTCCCCATTTGTGCCCTTTGGCGAATTTGGAAGAACCATCGTGACGGACATTGGCTTCCAGCAAATATTTGTCGGCATAATCATAATTAAACCGTCCAAAGAATGAAGTAGAAGTTACTCCGGATTCACTTTCGGAATTTTTTTGCGTGGCAGGGTCGCCTACGGAAAGAGTAGGCAGATTGACGGACAAACGTGTACGTTCCGTACTGAAATATTTGCTATTCCATTCGTACAGCTGCGCTCCGGCAAGCCATTTCAAATGATGGTCTTCAAGGATATTCAGCGTGTAATTGAGAGTAGCATAGCTCGACAGCGAATAAGACCGGTTCACATTTTCTCTGAAATGGGATTCGTGCGAGGTAACCGGACCTATGGTTTGCTCGCCGCTTGGAGCGGTAAACATGTTATAAAGCGTTACATTGGGCGCATAACTGGTACTGAAATTAACAGTCTGATTATAATCAACTGCGCCTTCTAATCTCAGTTGTGGGATAATTTGGAGATTGATGTTCAAATTAGGTCTCACATTGCTGACATTGGTTGTTTGTCCGCCACCGGCTTCACGCAGAGCCTCGTCATAAAACGAATCAAACCATCCGTATCCTTCCGCTTTGGGGACAAGACCGGGGAATAGAGCGAAAACTTCTACCATTATGCCACCGACGCCCCCCACCAAGTCTTGTTGTGTGCTTTGAAATCCGGAGAGATTGGCAGAAATCCGCAGTTTGTCGTTCAAGAGATTGGCGGTAACATTGGAGCGGAGATTAAACCGGTTATAGTCTGTTCCCTCAATAATACCCCCTTGGTCAAGAAATCCTCCCGACAAGGAGTAAATTATCTTGTCTGAACCGCCTCTTATGGACACATGATGGTCGTAGTGCAGTGCGGGTTTCAGATAGAAATCAGCCCAATCGCGGTTGGGATATCGCAAGGGGTCGTTTCCTTCGCGATATCTATCTATATTCGACTCGCCCGGCTGCAATCCCGAATTGAGCTGCGCTTCGCGACGCAATTCGAGGTAAGCCACAGCATCGAGCCGTTCGGGATAGCGGGTAACACTTTGCGCACTGTAATGCGTATTGTATTCTACGGTCATGGGTCCCGCTGCGCCTTTTTTTGTTGTTATCAAGACAACGCCATTGGCAGCCTTGTTACCATAAATAGAAGCGGAAGCCGCATCTTTGAGCACAGTCATTGATTCAATGTCCTTAACGTCCACCAAATCAAGCGACAACACTTCAAATCCATCCACTATCAACAGCGGGGAAGCATTGTTGAGAGTACCTATCCCGCGGATGGTAATGGTTCCACCATTAGAGCCGGGCTGTCCCGAATTTTGTGTTACCTGCACGCCCGGCACTTTGCCTTGCAGTGCCATGGAAACACTGGTAAGCGGGCGGCTCTTAAAATCTTCCGTGGAAACAGTTGATACAGCACCAGTTACCTTAATCTTAGAGGAAGTGCCGTAACCCACCACCACGACCTCATCGAGGTTTGCAGCATCTTCCGCCAAAGCAACATTGATTGTTGTTCGCCCATTCACGGGCACTTCCTGAGTTAAATAACCCAGATACGCCACCGCGATGGTGGCTTTTGGCGATACTCGGAGAGAGTATTTTCCGTCAATGTCGGTTGCTACACCGTTGCTCGGATTGCCTTTTTCTACTACACCGGCTCCGACGATAGGACCATCCGCATCGGACACCACGCCTGTGACGGCGATTTTAGCCTCTTGGGGAACTTCCGCTCTTAGGGAAGTTTGCCCCCCCCGCAAAGAGAACGCTACTTAATAGCAAAGTTCGCGCAAAGTTTTTGAATTTCTTTGTCATAATATTTTTTTATTGTTCTTTTTCAAAACTAAAAGTGAATTCACATTCTGAAACCACGGCGCAAAAGTACGAGTAAAAAATGAAACACCAAAATATTTTTTTATGTTGTACAGCAGGTTTTTTGCTAAATAGTTTATTATCAATGAAATATTTTTATATATGATTAGCCGATACAGGGATTAAAAAACCGATACTGAATGCAAAAAGTGGCTTCTTTCCCCGCTTCAAGAACGCAGGAGGGGAAATGTGCGTGGTTGGGCGCGTCGGGATAGCCCTGCGCCTCCATGGCAATGCCCGCACAGGGGAAAAAGGGCTGCGACAGGTGGTCGCCCGTATAGATTTGGATGCCGGGCATGGTGGAGTGCACTTCTAACCGTCTGCCCGTTACAGGCTCGCTGAGCGTGGCTAAATGCTTGAGGTGCTCCTTTGAATTGCTGATGAAGTAGGTGTTGAAGCCGTGTTCAAATTTTCTGAAGTCAAAGGGGATGTCGGCTACAGGGAGTATCTTGCCCGTAGGCATAAACGCTTCGTTGGTTTCTAAATACTCATCGGCAAAGACTTCCAATTGGTGATTGAAAACACTTTCTTCGTTGCCCGACAGGTTGAAATAGGTGTGATTGGTGGGGTTGAAAACAGTCTTTTTGTCGGAAAGTGCCTTGTATTCAATGTTTAAGATATTCGTTTCGGTGAGCGTATAGGTAACCGACAGGCGGAGTTTTCCGGGAAAACCGCCCTCGCCGTCGGCACTTTCGTAAGTGAACTTCACACAACTGTCGCCCATTATTTTATAGTCGAAAACCTTGTTGTGGAAGCCGCTGAAGCCGCCGTGATTGGTGTTTGCACCATCGTTTTTCTCCAATTGGTAGGTCGCCCCGTCCAGCGTGAACTGCGCATTGGAAATGCGGTTGGCAAACCGCCCTATCGTGCTGCCCAGATAGAAGGGATTGATGCGGAAACTCTCCAAAACAGGGTAGGAGAGACTGATATTATCCCGTAAGTGTATTGGCATCGCCGCCACTTTTTTCCCGTTGGGCATCGCCAACACAACAATAGTTGCACCGTAATTAAACAATTCAACCACTGTTCCATGCCTCACATTCTGCATGTTAAACAGACCAACAGCCTTGCCATGGTCTTCTCCGATTATTCGACTGATAACTTCCATAATATTTTATATTTTTTATTTTCTAAAAATCGTTGTTGTCATTTTTTATTAACTTATAATACTTCTATACCGGTTCTCTTGATTTCATTAAAAAATCCGGAATAGTCTTCGTCCCGAACAATGACGTGAGGCTCAATGCGAACATCAACTTTATGTTTTAACTTCCACAAAATAGGCTCTGTTTTGAAAAAATCATAATCTTCATCCAGATGCTCCACCACTAATGCCACATCAATATCACTGTCTTTGTGCGATGTCCCTTTGGCATACGACCCAAAAAGCCAAAACTGGTCAATTTCCAAAGGAAATGACTGCCTGACCAATGCTTTATAGGCTTTTACTTTCTCTATAATAGTGTTTTTTTCGTCCATTGTTGCAAATTTGTTGTTTGTTCAAGAATTTCTTTACATCGCTCCTGACTTAGTTGTTTTGCCAATTCCTGTTTATAATCAGGATAGCGTGTACGAATATTCAAAGGTCCTAATTGTTCTATGAAATCTTGCTGCGTTTCGGACAAACAGTCCCAAAAATTGCCATTCACGGCTATATGAGACAAGTCATGCGTATAGGGAGGGTCTTCATTCTTTAATTTTATGTAAACCCCTTTGAATATTTTTTCTATGGATTGATGGCACATGAAAGCCACATACAAGTAAAATCTTCCTTGCAACATGGCTCCGGCAACTTTCAAATCATTATCTGAAAGGTTCAGCCAATACTGTATTTTGTCTTCGTCAGTCA
The DNA here is from genome assembly GCA_025996815.1 of Bacteroidia bacterium. GTDB lineage: Bacteria > Bacteroidota > Bacteroidia > Bacteroidales > Azobacteroidaceae > Azobacteroides. The sequence goes on along the minus strand of BNTT01000053.1, from coordinate 12,077 downwards.
TTAGTTTTTTTTCTGCAAAGTTAAACAATATTTTTAGAATGGCAACAATCTCTCAATTTACGGTTAATCTCCAACGCATCCGCCACCACAAAAGTGCTCCCCCCAACAAATATCACATCGCGCTCCGAAGCCGCCTCTTTCGCCGCTACAAGTGCCTCTTTTACAGCGAGATAAGACTTGCCTGTTAAAGCATATTCTAAGGCTTGCTCGGCTAATTCATTGGCAGGCAATGCTCTTGGGATGGAGGCTTGCGTGAAATAATAGATAGCATCCTTCGGGAGGAGTGCCAGCACCGCCGAGATGTCCTTGTCGTTGACCATCCCGAAGACGAAGTGCAATTTGTCGGCTTTTTCGGCTGCGAGTTGGCGCACGTTGTAAGTCATCCCGCCCACGTTGTGCCCGGTGTCGAGGATTATTTTGGGCTGAGTGCCCACAATTTGCCAGCGACCCATCAATCCGGTGTTTTCAATCACGCGGCTGAAGCCGTCATACACGGCTTTGTCGGGGATGTTGAAGTCAAGTTTTTTGAGCCTGTTGATGGCACAAAGCACGGTCGCAGTATTTTTTTCTTGGGCATAACCCTTTAATTCATTGGTAAGAGTAGGGTAGGGGGGTGCATCGCATTTGTCAGCAAACAGCAAACCTCCTCTTTCACCTTCCACCTTCCACCTTTCATTCTCAAACACTTGCTTGACAGCGGGATTTCCCACTTCGCCAATCACCACGGGTACGTTGGGCTTGATGATGCCCGCTTTTTCGCGGGCGATGGCTTCTTCGGTGTTGCCGAGGAGGTTGGTGTGGTCGAGGCTGATGTTGGTGATGATGCTGAGGGCGGGTGTGATGACGTTGGTGCAGTCTAATCGCCCGCCCAGCCCCACTTCAATCACCGCCACATCCACCTGCCGGTCGGCAAAACAGGCGAATGCCATGCCGGTGGTCAGTTCAAAAAAGGACGGCTGAATGGACTCAAAAAACGTCTTGTGCCGCGCCACAAAATCCACTACAAACGCCTCATTCACCGGTTGCCCGTCCACGCGGATGCGCTCCCGAAAATCCAGCAGATGCGGCGAGGTGTAAAGCCCCACCTTATAGCCCGCCTCCTGCAACACGGATGCCAAAAGATGCGCCACAGAGCCTTTGCCGTTGGTGCCTGCCACATGGATAGTCCTGTATTTCGTGTGTGGATGCCCCAGATGCGCGTCGATGGCAAACGAATTTTCCATCCCCTCCTTGTAGGCACTCGTGCCCACTTGCTGAAACATCGGCGCAAACCGGTAGAGGTAGTCAATGGTCTGCCTGTAAGCCTCTGTCATAGCGATTTGATGGTAGAACAAATTTGGCGAATATCCTCCCGATTGGTGCTTAGAATTTCATCGTCGGGGACGGGCGCGCACGACAGGGTGGTAACAAACGGATGCCGGTAGGTCATCTGCCCTTTCGTGAATATTTTTGCCGAGAGATGCAGGGCTTGCACGCCGGCATAGATAAACTGCGCGGCATTGGACGGCTTCACGCCGCTGCCCGCCATGATGTCGATGCGTCCGCGGGCGTGTTGCACGAATTGGCGAATCGTGTCGATGCCCGCGTCGGCGGTCGGTCGCTGCCCGGAAGTGAGCACCCGTGCGCAGCCCGCCGCAATGATGCCGTCGAGTGCTTGCAGCGGGTCGGCAGTAACGTCAATGGCACGATGGAACGTAACAGGCAGCGGTGTCGCGTGCGCGACCAATTCCCGCGTGCGCGCAACATCGACCGACCCGTCGGGCAGGAGAATACCCAGCACCATGCCATCGGCACCGTTCAATTTGGCAAAATCAATGTCGAGTTTCATTTGCTCAAATTCTGTGTCGGAATAGCAAAAATCACCCCCGCGCGGGCGAATCATCACGTAGAGTTGAATATTCACCCGTTGGCGCACCAGCCGGATGGTGCCCGCGCTCGGCGTCAAACCACTCTCGGCAAAGCCGCTGCACAACTCCACGCGGTCGGCACCCGCCTCCTGCGCCGCCACCGCCGATTCCACCGAATACACACAAATTTCCAATTCCATTTTATACAGGTAAATAAATAACTTTTTTTGTTTCAAAAAACTCTTCCGCGAAGCAGTCGCTCAATTCATATTCTACGACTTGCTTTTTGAATGTTGCCAATTCGGCTTGCAGGTCGCCGCCTTTGAGGCACAGGATGCCGTTGGGTAGGGCGTTGCGCTGCTCGCGGGCAATGTTTTTCTTCGTGATGCGCACCAAATCGAGTAGCGGCATCACGGCGCGGCTCACTATGAAGTCGAATTTTCGCACCTCCTCCTCCGCGCGGGCGTGGCGACATTCCACGTTGCGCAACCCAATCGCCTGCGCCACATTCTCCGCCACTTTCACCTTTTTTCCGATACTGTCGAGCAGCACAAACTGCACCTCCGGAAACAAAATCGCCAGCGGGATGCCCGGAAAGCCGCCGCCGGTGCCCACATCCAGCACTTTTGAACCGCCAACGAAGCGAATCACCTGCGCGATGCCCAGCGAATGGAGAATGTGCTTTTCGTATAAATGCTCAATATCCTTGCGCGAAATCAGGTTGATTTTTGCGTTCCAATCGCCATACAAATCGCCCAGAGCAGCCAATTGGGTCTTCTGCGCTGCCGTCAAAGCGGGGAAATATGTATCAATTACATTTACCTTTGAAGATATAAAGAGATTGTCCACAAGCGGGGGGATGCTTAATCTTTCAGCATCCCTTCAAGTGTCTGCATCTTTGCCTTAAACGTTCTGTCCGTTGAGAGGTCGTTTTCGATGGATTTGCAGGCGTGCGTTACAGTGGCGTGGTCGCGCTTGCCGATGGCGTTGCCAATGTAGGCGTAAGAATATTTCGTGTGGGTTTTTGCAAGGAACATTGCAACCTGACGCGCCTGCACGATTTCGCGTTTGCGCGACAAGGAATGAATGTCGTTGAGATTTACCTTGAAATAGTTACTTACCACGTCTTGAATCTTGTCTATCGTGATTTCTTTCTTTTGTATGTTATTGGTCTGTTCCACAATGCGTTTCGCCAAAGCCAAATCTATTTTGGAGTGCTGATACACCAGCGAATGAGCCACCAGCGAGGTGATGATGCCTTCCAAATTGCGGACGTGGTCGGTCACATTTTCGGCGATGTAATTGATGATATTGTCGCCAATATGCAGCCCGTCTTGCTTAACTTTATTGTACAAAATCCGTTTGCGCAGGTCTAAATCCGGCTTTTGCAGTTCGAGAGTCAGCCCCGAAATCAGTCGGCTAAGCAGGCGTTCTTCCAATCCTTCTATTCTGGACGGCGACTTGTCTGCGGTGAAAATAATCTGCTTCCCATTCAGCGTGAGGTGATTAAATATATGGAAGAAAGCATCCTGCGTCTTCGCTTTGCCTGCCAATTCGTGGATGTCGTCCAAAATCAGCACGTCAACGCCCTGATAAAAATGCACAAAGTCGTTGCTCGTATTTTTGATTTTCGCATCGGAGAATTGCACCTGAAACAGATGCGACGAGATATACAGCACCTTTTTTTCCGGCTGCGAATCCGTAATTTTGTTGCCAATAGCGTGGCACAGATGCGTTTTGCCCACACCGCAACCACCATATATAAAGTAGGGATTGAAATCTTTCCCCGGATTTTGAGTCACTTTGAGCGCAATTGCGCGTGCTGCCTTGTTGCTTATGCCCTCAAAATAGTTGGCGAAACTCAGGTGCCCATTCAAATTGGCATCCCATGCGATGGGGTTGGAATCCGACAATTCGGTGGGTGCCTGGTTGAGAAAGCTCGCCGTATGCAAGTTGTCGTTCGCCGTTCTGTTCTCACTTGGTCGTATCACAGCCCCCCCCTTTGGGACTTGTGCTGTCCACCACCGATCGATAAATCAGGCGGATGTTCGTATTGCCCGATACTCGCGCCAATGCCTGATATATCAAATCGGCATAGTGCTCTTCCAAAAATTCGCAGAAAAACTGGCTGGGAACCTGGATAACAAACTCATCCCCGCTGTGTCTGAATGGGACTACAGGCACGAACCACGTACCAAAAACATTCTCCGAAACATTGTCGCGGATAATCTCCAAACACTCATCCCAAATCTCTCCGTGTGACTTCATCTTTATTTTATATTACGTTATTTATCATTTTCGGGTGCAAAGTTCGGAAAAAAAAATGAAACAAACAAATGTTTTTACAACTTTTTTCGTTAAAAAACAATTTAAGTCTGTTTTCCAACAAGTTAATAAAATCAAAGCATTTTAACATTTTATATATCCTTAAATCAGCCATTTAGCCTTTTATAAACTTTTTCACTCTAACTCTATTTGTACCAAATCCTATTTTTTAGCCATCGTTATTTAGACAAAATCTAAATTACCAGATTGAAAAATGCACGTAGCGCTTGGGGTTGGCTTTCACATCAAACAGGAGATTCGAGGCATTCACGGCGGTCGAATCTATGTGGTCATACAGCGTTCTGTCGCGCATCAGCAGCCCCAATGAATTGTCTGACCGGTTGAGGCGCGTTGTCAGCGTGTCGATATTTGCTGCTGCCGCGTCCAATTTTTTCAGCGTGGGCTGCAGGTCGATGCCTTTCATATTGCTACTGACCACCGCAAAATCCGCCGACACCTTTTTGAGATTCGTCAAAATGGGCGGCACCTGCTGGGTGAGCAGCACGTTGAGCTGCGCCGACGACTGCTTCAAATTAGCCGTTGAGGCTTCTATATGGTCTAACGACTGCCTCAGTGCCGGATGATTTATCAACAGTTGAAGCCCCTGCAAGATAGAGTCCAGGTGCGGCAAAATCGCTTCCACCTGCGGCATCACATTTTTCGACAGTTGTTCGGCAAGCCCAATTTCCGAGATGCCATCCAGCGTGTCGCCAATCTTGTAATAATCGGTCGCGCTTTTGTTGATTGCCAAATCCAGATACGCCCCCGATGTCAGCCCCGCTTTCAGTTCGGCATACGTGCCCGTTTGCAGCCTCACCTGCTTGTCCAGATTGATTTGCACCCGAATGTGTTTGGGGTCGGTGCTGCCATACAGGAAGTCGATGTGGTTGACCACGCCCACCTTGTAGCCGTCGATATAGACCGGTCCCGATGGTTGCAACTCCGCCACATTCGCCATCATCACATAATAGTGGTTGGTGGGCTTAAAAATATTGATGCCTTTCAGATATTTGATGCCAAAATAGAGCACAAACAGGCTGACGAGGGCAATTAGCCCGATAGTAAATTCTTTTCTGTGTCCTTTATTCATTATTTTTACAATTTTTTTGTTCTTTTCAGCCCGCAAAGGTACTCTTTTTTTTGGTTATTACAAAGAAATGTTCTAAATTTGCACCCAAATGGAAGAAGCAACGTTTTGGCATACGATGTTTTATGCGGTCTATCTGACGCTGATTGTTGGCACGATTTTGATTGTGCTGACGCGAAACTCCAGCCCTCCACGCACGATAGGATGGCTCCTGATACTGATTTTCGCACCCGTGGTCGGACTGATTTTCTATTATATGTTTGGACAGAACCGCCGAAAAATCAAATTCGTGTCCCGCCACTACTATCACAAAATCAAGGAATTGAGTTTCAAGGAATTAGTGCCCGACAAAAATGCGGATTTAGTGCCCGCCTACACCAATCTCATCAATTTGCTGAAGCGCAACAACCGCTCGCCACTGCTGCAAGGCAGTAAGGTGGAACTTATCTCATCCGGCAATCGGATGTTTGAGGCGCTGATTGCCGATTTGGATGCCGCGAAAGACCATATCCACTTTGAGTTTTTCATCTTTAAAAACGACGAGACCGGCAAATTGGTGAAAACGGTGCTGATGAAAAAGGCTCTGCAAGGCGTAAAAGTGCGTTTTATTTACGACAATATGGCAAATTGGCAGGTGCCGCGCAAGTTTTTTTACGAGATGAAAGAAGCGGGCGTGGAAGTTACATCGCTGATGGGCGTGCGCTATCCACTGTTGCAAAGCAGCAAAATCAACTACCGCAACCACCGCAAAGTGGTGGTCATCGACGGCAACGTGGGCTACGTGGGCGGGATGAATGTGTCCAACAACTATTCGATAAATTCGTTCTGGATGGACCGGCACGTGCGGGTGGAAGGTATGGGAGCGCACGGTTTGCAGTCGAGTTTTTTGCTCGATTGGGTGGCGGCGGGCAAAACATGCCCCAATCCCGAAAAATATTTTCCGCCCACCGAAATATATACCGATAATCTGATGCAGATTGTGACCGGCGGACCGTTCAGCGACTTTTCCAACCTCTTGCAGGCAACGATTAGCATCGTGCTGAATGCCAAAAAATATATTTATCTGCAAACGCCCTATTTTTTGCCCACCGATTCGCTGCTGGAGGCGTTGCAGATTGCCGCGCTGAGCGGCGTGGATGTGCGATTGATGGTGTCGAGGAAGTCGGATTCGTCCTACATCGACCCGGCGGCGCATTCGTATTACGAAGATTTGCTGCGAGCCGGAATGCGCATCTACGAACTGCAAAGTCGTTTTGTGCACGCCAAAACGCTGGTGGCTGACGACAATTTATCCGTGATAGGCTCCTGCAACCTCGATTTCCGCAGTTTTGAAACCAACTTTGAAATCAATTGTTATATGTATGACATCGACGTTGCCCTGCAAAACAAAGCCATCTTCTGCGAAGAGTTGAAGCACAGCAAAGAAATCCGCTACGAAGAATGGAAAAAGCGCAACCATTTCAAACGCCTGCTGGAGTCGGTTGTGCGCCTGTTTGCGCCGCTGCTGTAATCCGTCCTGTTTGTTATCCGTGCAGCAATTCCGCTTCCGGACTAATCTTTTTTATCAAGCCCTGCAACACATTGCCGGGACCAATTTCCGTGAAACTCGTTGCGCCGTCGGCAACCATTGCCTGCACCGATTGTGTCCACTTGACCGGAGCGGTCAGTTGGGCAATCAGGTTGGCTTTGATGGTGTCGGGATTGGTTTCGCCTTTAGCCGTAACATTCTGATAGACGGGGCATTTCGGGGCGGCAATCGGTGTTGCAGCAATCGCAGCCGCCAATTCTTCGCGCGCAGGCTCCATCAATGGCGAGTGAAACGCACCGCCAACGGCAAGTTTCAGCGCGCGCTTCGCGCCCGCCGCCAACAGTTTTTCGCACGCGGCATCCACGCCCGCAATAGAACCGGAAATCACCACCTGACCCGGCGAATTGTAGTTGGCTGCCACCACCACATCCTTGATACCACGGCAGACTTCCTCAATCGTGGCATCGGGCAAAGCCAAAATCGCCGCCATCGTGCCGGGCGTTTTTTCGCAAGCCTTCTGCATCGCGAGGGCGCGCTTATAGACCAATTTCACACCGTCTTCAAACGACAACGCACCGGCAATCACGAGGGCAGAAAATTCGCCAAGCGAATGTCCGGCAGTCATATCCGGCTTAAAATCAGTACCTTGCACCAATGCGGAAATCACCGAGTGTAAAAATACCGCGGGCTGGGTCACTTTGGTCTGCCGAAGGTCTTCGTCCGTGCCCGCAAACATCAAATCGGTGATGCGAAACCCCAAAATGGCGTTAGCCTGCTCAAAAAGTTGTTTGGCGTGGGCAGAATTTTCAAACAAATCCTTACCCATGCCAACAAACTGCGCTCCCTGTCCGGGAAATACTGCTGCTTTCATTTACAGTGCTTTAATTTCTTTGAGCACATCGTTGGTTTTGCGGACGGCATCGGCACTCTTTTCAAACAACGCTTTTTCTTCCGCGTTCAGTTTCAAGTCCACGATGCTTTCCACGCCTTTGCGACCGATTACTGCCGGTGCGCCGATGCAGATGTCTTTTTGTCCGTATTCGCCTTCGAGATAGACGCAGGCGGGGATTACGCGCTTGTAATCGTTCACGATGGATTCTGCCACGTAGGCACCTGCTGCACCCGGAGCATACCATGCCGATGTGCCCAGCAAGCCGGTCAGAGTGGCACCGCCAACCATCGTGTCAGCCACCACTTTGTCTAATTCCGCGCTGCTCAGCAATTCGGAAACGGGGCGACCGTTGAGCGTTGCCAAGCGTTTCAGCGGAATCATCGTGGTGTCGCCGTGACCGCCGATGACCATGCCTTCTACCTGCGCAGGGTTGGCTTTCAGGGCGGTGGACAGATAATATTTGAAGCGCGAACTGTCCAATGTGCCACCCATCCCGATGACGCGATTTTTGGGCAAGCCCGTTGCTTTCAATGTCAGATAAGTCATCGTATCCATCGGGTTGGAAATGATGATGAAAATAGCGTTCGGAGAAACCTTTAAGCAGCTGCTAACCACCGTCTTAACGATGCCGGCATTCACGCCAATCAGCTCTTCACGGGTCATCCCCGGCTTGCGAGGAATACCCGACGTTACGATATACACGTCCGACCCCGCGGTGGCTGCATAATCGTTTGTTACCCCAATCACATTCGTTTCAAAGCCCAGCGTGTGAGCCGTCTGCATCATGTCGATTGCTTTTCCTTCTGCCACGCCCTCTTTCACGTCGAGCATGACCACCGTGTCAGCGATTTTACGAAATGCTAACACATTTGCACAGGTCGCGCCTACGTTCCCTGCACCTACAACAGTAATTTTTGCCATTTTTAAAAATTTTATTTATGTTTATTATTTTGAATTTGGCTGCAAAGTTACAAAATAATTACGAATTACGAATTACGAATTAAAAATTACGAAAAAAAGCGTAACTTTTAATTCGTAATTGAATTTTTTTTTGTACCTTTGCAGCGATTTATTTAGTCAAAGCGATTAAATAAGCTGAAACATTTAATTATATTTTTTAATGAAAACAGTAGAAATTGGACGTTATTTGGACTTAAAAAATGATTTTGCATTCAAATTCATTTTTGCAAACAAAGTGTTGTTAATCAGCTTTTTGAATGCAATTTTTAGGGGGAGAAAGACGATTGTCGACATCGACTATCTCAATGTGGAGCAGTTAGGTCGCCGCAAAGGGGACAGAAAAGCGTTTTTTGATTTGTATTGCGTGGACGAAACGGGCGAGCAATTCGTGATTGAGATGCAAGTGGGTAAACAAAAGCATTTCATGGACAGAACCCTGTCTTATGCGGCACGAGCCATCTTGGAGCAAGCCAAAAAAGGCAATTGGGATTTTGAATTGAAGCCATTGTACATCATTTCCATCGTAAATTTCGATTTGCGTCCGGACGATGAACGATGCATCAGCTACCATTCGCTGATGGACGAGGACAAATTGACAAAGTCAAGCGACAAATTGCAGTTTATCACGGTGGAGCTAAAGAAATTTAGCAAAACAATGGACGAATTAGTGACAGACATTGATAAATGGCTATATTGCCTAAGACACTTAGCCGAGTTGCAGGAGCAGCCGGCTGCAATACAAGGCGAAGTGTTCGATGAATTGTTTGAATTAGCAGAATTTGAAAATTTAAAAGACGAAGATATGAGAACGTACAAAAAAAATCTGTTGCAGTACAACGACGTGCGAAGTGAGGTGGAGTGTGCCCGCGAAGAAGCCCTGCAAGAAGGCATCCAGCAAGGTATGCAAAATATCCAAAAAGGCATACAGCAAAACACGTATGAAATTGCGCAAAAGTGCATTCAGGAAGGGATGTCCTTTGACTTAGTCATTAGAATAACCGGACTCTCCCCCGAAGAATTGAAAAGCATCAGGTTGGAATGATTGCCTCTCCCCCAAAAAAAATTAACCGGCTTTGTATTTTGTAATTCAAAATTTTTTCGTACCTTTGCACCCGAAACCGATTGCACCCTTAGTTCAATGGATAGAATTTAAGATTCCGGTTCTTACGATATGCGTTCGATTCGCATAGGGTGTACTACTACTGATGATGCGCAAGATAGTTGGGATAGGCGAAACGATTTTAGACCTGATTTTTCAGGAAAATCAACCCCGTAGGGCTGTGCCCGGCGGCTCAACGTTCAATTGTATGATTTCGCTGGCGCGGTGCGGATTTAATACCTTGTTTGTTAGTGAGTTGGGAAACGACCATGTGGGTGCTATCATTCGCGATTTTATGCTCGCCAATGGGCTTTCTTCCGAGTATGTGGATTTCTATGATGACGGCAAATCGCCCGTCGCCCTCGCTTTTTTGGACAAAAACAGTGAGGCAACCTACAGTTTTTATCGCCAATTCCCCGAAAAACGGCTCTCGGTCGCTTTCCCCGCCGTGAATGCCGATGACGTGGTGATTTTTGGCTCCTATTTTGTTGTCAATCCCGAAATTAGAGCGCAGGTAAAAGGGGGACTTGCCGCGGCGCAAAGCCATCAGGCAATCATTTATTACGACATCAATTTTCGCGCGGCGCACGCCAACGAGCGGGCGGAGCTGCTGCCTGCTTTTTTGGAAAATATCGCCTTCTCGACCGTTGTGCGGTGCTCCGACGAAGATTTGTCGGTGCTGTTTCCGCAAGAAAAAATTCGCGACATATATAATATGTATATTGCGCCCCGTTGCAAAAATCTGATTGTAACACAGGGTGCCAAAGAAACGCTTTTGTTCACTCCCGATTTGGAAAAATCCTATCCGGTGCAGCCCGTGAAGCCGGTGAGCACGATTGGTGCGGGCGACAATTTCAATGCGGGATTCACCTGCGCCCTCCTGCGAAACGGCATTCGGAGGGGCGATTTGACTGCTCTGCCGGAGCGCGATTGGGACGCGCTCATCGCCTCTGCCCACGCTTTCGCCGCCGAAGTGTGCCAATCGCCGGACAATTACATCGCCGACACCCGCGAAAAAGGCACCGCCTCCATCGGGCAAAAATCCTGACGCTCATATTTGAACGTGCCCGCCATCGCCACCATCGCCGCATTGTCGGTCGTGAAAGCCAATGGTGGCAGATGAATTTTCCAACGGTATCGTTCGGCGGCATCCGTCAATGCCTGCCGCAAGCCGGAATTGGCAGACACCCCGCCGCCTATGGCTATTTCGTTGATATTCAAATCCTTAGCCGCTTTCACCAATTTGTTCAGCAATATCTCAATGATAGTAGCCTGCAATGTGGCGCACAAATCGGCGCGATTTTGTTCGACGAACTGCGGATTTTCGCGCAGCCGGTCGCGCAGGAGGTAGAGAAACGATGTTTTCAGACCGCTGAAACTGTAATCATAGCCTGCAATCTGCGGCTTGCTCAGTGCAAATGCCTTCGGGTTGCCCTCTTTCGACAGTTTGTCAATCACGGGACCGCCGGGGTAGGGGAGTCCCATCACTTTTGCGCACTTGTCGAACGCCTCGCCGGCAGCATCGTCAATCGTCTGCCCGATGATTTCCATATCGTTGCAGGCACGCACCAGGATGATTTGCGAATTGCCGCCGGACACCAGCAGGCACAAAAAGGGGAATTTCGGCGGGTCGTAGTCCCTGTCTTTTTGGTGGATAAAATGCGCCAGCACGTGCGCTTGCAGGTGATTGACCTCAATCATCGGGATGTTCAAAGCCGTTGCCAGCCCTTTGGCAAACGACGTGCCCACCAGCAGTGACCCCAGCAGCCCCGGTCCGCGCGTGAAAGCAATCGCCGACAAATCCGTTTTCGCAACCCCTGCCTGCTTAATCGCCAGAGCCACAACGGGAATGATATTTTGCTGATGCGCCCGCGAAGCCAGTTCGGGCACCACGCCGCCATACGCCTCGTGCACCGTCTGTCCGGCAATCACATTCGACAGCAGCACGCCATCGCAAAGCACCGCCGCCGAAGTGTCGTCGCAACTCGATTCAATCCCCAAAATCACTTTGTCCATCACACTGTTTTTTCAAAAACCGGTGCAAAGTTAGCATTTTTTTTGTCCAATCAAAAAAAATTGCAAAAACATTTGCCAAGAGCCGTAGGGTCAACGCATTAAAAATAGTTCTATAATGTGTTGGTGTGGGTAAATGAAAACTTGCCACAGGATAGTTCTTAAACCTCATTTCCACCTAATTTTCTTAACAAAACCACCTCGTACCTTTGCAGCGAGAAATGTTGAGGAGTCGATTATTCACAAATTTTGTATTTTTGTGAGCTAATCGGGAAAGGGTAGAAAGATAGCGGCACCCAGATACGTTTTTTACGATATCGTTACTA
>BNTT01000052.1 GCA_025996815.1 Bacteroidia bacterium | reverse complement strand
ATTTCAGTCGTACCGCCACCTATATCCACAATCATATTGCCTTCGGTGGTGGCGTTGGACAATCGTACCGAGAAACTAATCGCCATAGGTGCGGAAGCACAGCGGATGCAGGGGAAAACAAACCCTAACATCAAGACTATCCGCCCGTTACGCGACGGTGTGATTGCCGATTTCTATGCTGCCGAACAGATGATTCGCGGTATGATAAAGAAAATCAGCAACAACAACCACATCTTTGCGCCATCGTTGCGCATCGTGGTGTGTATCCCGTCGGGGAGCACGGAAGTGGAAATTCGTGCGGTGCGCGACTCGGCAGAACACGCCGGAGGACGCGATGTGTATATGATTTATGAGCCGATGGCTGCCGCTATTGGTATCGGACTTGACGTGGAAGCCCCCGAAGGCAATATGATTGTGGATATAGGTGGCGGTACGACTGAAATCGCCGTGATTTCGCTGGGCGGCATCGTGTCGAACAAGTCGATTCGCATCGCCGGCGACGATTTGACCACCGATATTTTGGACTATATGGGTCGCCAACACAATATGAGGGTGGGCGAACGCACGGCGGAGTTGATAAAAATCAACGTAGGCTCTGCCATTGTTACGCTGGAAGACCCCCCCGAAGATTATGTGGTGTTCGGTCCCAACCGTATGACCGCGCTCCCGATGGAAGTGCCCGTGACGTATCAGGAAATTGCGCACTGTCTGGACAAATCGGTGTCGAAAATCGAGATGGCTGTGCTGAGTGCGTTGGAAAATACCCCCCCCGAATTGTATGCCGACATCGTTCGCAACGGCATCTACCTCGCCGGTGGTGGCGCGCTCCTCAAAGGGCTTGACAAACGGTTGCAAGACAAAATCAATATCCCGTTCCACATTGCCGAAGACCCGTTGCACGCGGTGGCAAAAGGCACCGGAATTGCATTAAATAACATCAACAGATTCAAATTTTTGATTCGCTAAATTGTGAAAAACTTATTCAGTTTCATTTTCAGAAATGTACACTGGGTGCTGTTTACATTATTGCTCTCTTCGTCTATTGTGTTGATTGTCAACAACAGCCGACTTCAACGCAGCAAGTTTTTGGCAGCAGCCCAGGAGGTTACCGGAGCAATTTATTCGGTAACCAGTGCGTTTTATGCCTACACGAATTTGAAAACGACCAACGAGCAGATGATGCACCGCATCGCCGAGTTGGAAAACCAAATCCACGACTTTCAATATGCTGAGGAACAGGCTGACAATATGGTGCGCACGAGTGGCATCGACATCGACCTCTCCGACGGCATCTATCAATGGATACCGGCAAAAGTTATCAACAATAACATCGCTAAAATAGAAAATTACCTCACGCTCAACAAAGGGACGCTCGACGGCGTGGCGGAGGATATGGGCGTGGTGTCTGCCTCCGGCATTGTGGGCGTGGTGATGAGCACTTCGGCGCACTTTTCGCGGGTCATCCCCGTGCTGAACGAGAAATTTCGCCTCAGTTGTATGGTGAAAAACAACAATTCGTTTGGTCCGCTGGTTTGGGATGGCGGCGACCCGCGCTACACCTACCTCACGGAGCTTCCGCGACATGTGGATTTTGAGGTGGGCGACACCATTCTCACGAGCGGCTACTCCACCATCTTCCCCGCCGGACTGCTCGTCGGCACGATTGCCACCTTTGAAAAGCAAAAAGACGACAACTATAATACATTGAAAGTCAATCTGTTCACAGATTTCAGCACGCTCAGCAACGTGTTGGTGGTCAAAAACAAATATCAACAGGAACAAAAACAATTGGAAAATACGGTGGAACGATAATGTCAAACTCAGTACTTAAACAAATAGGGCTTTTTCTCCTGCTGGTGTTTTTGCAGGTGGGGCTGTTCAACAAGATTCATCTTTTTGGATACGCCACCCCTTTGGCATATATCTACTTCATTATCAAGTTGCCGGGCGATACAAATCGCAACGTGGTGACGGCACTGTCGGCGGCAATCGGGCTTACGATAGACCTCTTTGAATACACGCTGGGGCTTAATATGCTGGCTTGCATCATCGTCGGCTTTTCGCGGTTTTATCTGCTGAAACTGTTTGCCCCGCGCGATATATTTGAGTCGTATGTGCCGTCGTTCAGCACATTTGGGCAGGCGATGTTTCTGCGCTATGCCGGTATGATGGCGTTCCTGCTGGGAGTGGTGCTGTTTATCACGGAGGCGTTTTCGCTTTTCGACCCGTGGACGCTCTTTTGCCGCATTGTGGGCAGCTTTTTGCTGACTTTCTTGCTGATTTATGCGTTTGAGAACCTGAATAATGTGGGGAAGGCACGGCGATGAGAGGAAACAATGACTTCGATAGCGGCACGCGCAAAACGGTTTTACTGACGATAATCTGTTCTGTGTTCGTGATATATGTTATCCAACTGTTTCGTTTACAAGTGCTTAGTTCCAATTATAGCACCATGGCAGACAGTAATGCCCTCTACAAACAAACGCTCTTCCCTTCGCGCGGGCAGATGCACGACCGCAACAACAAACTGCTGGTGTATAACCAGCCGGCGTATGACGTGATGATTGTGATGCGCGAAACGGCTCAATTTGACACGCTGGCGTTTTGCCGCGCGGTCAATGTGGATATTACGCAATTTCGCAAACGCCTGTCGGACATCAAGAATAAAAATCTGAATCCGGGCTATTCGCCCTACACGGCGCAAGTGCTGTTGCCGCAACTTGGCAACAAGGAATACGGCATTTTGCAGGAGTCGATTTATAAATTCCCCGGTTTTTACATCCAAAAACGTACAGTCAGGGAATATGCCTACCCCAACGCCGGACATGTTTTCGGATACATCGCCGAAGCGGACAAAAGAAACATCGACAGCGACAAAGACAAATATTATACGCAGGGCGACTATATCGGCAAAACGGGCATTGAAAAATTCTACGAGCCGTATCTGCGTGGACAAAAAGGCATCGAAATCCTCCTCCGTGATGCCCACGGACGTATAAAAGGCAGTTATGAAAGCGGTCAGTTCGACAGCCCCTCCACGTCGGGCAAAGACTTGACGCTGTCGATTGATATGGATTTGCAGATTTATGGCGAAGAACTGATGCAAAACAAACTTGGCACCATCATTATGATTGAGCCGAAGACGGGGGAAATCCTCTGCATGGTGTCGTCGCCGAGCTACGACCCGGCAAGTTTGGTGGGGCGACAGTTCGGCGCAGCCTACAGGGCATTGGCAAGCGACCCCTACACCCCGCTGATTAACCGCGCTTTGAACGGCGCCTATCCGCCCGGCTCTACGTTTAAGACCGCGCAGGCACTCACCTTTTTGCAGGAGGGCATCATCAAGCCGGAAACGACATTCTCCTGTAGCTACGGCTTCCCGCTGGGCGACGGGAAGCCCGGATGCCACGGTCACTACTCCCCCCTGTCGCTCGTGCCCGCGATTGGCACGAGTTGCAACGCCTATTTTACATGGGGACTGATGAACATGCTGAACAGCAAAAAATACAACTCCATTCAGGAGTCGATGGACAAATGGCGCGACCTCATGGTGGCACAGGGCTTTGGCTACCCGCTGGGCGTGGATATGCCCGACGAAAAGCGCGGCACGATTCCCAACAGTGCCTTTTACGACAAATGGTACGACAAACGCTGGAATTTTTACACTATCAAGTCCAACGCCATTGGGCAGGGGGAAGTGCTGCTGTCGCCGCTTCAGATATGCAATTTGGCAACCACCATCGCCAATCGCGGCTATTTCTATACGCCACATGTGGTGAAAAAAATACAGGATAATCCTTTGGATACGCTCTACACCCACCCACGGTACACCAACATCGCGCGCGAGCACTACGAAACAGTGGTGGAAGGGATGCGTCAGGCGGTTGCAGGCGGCACCTGCTACGGAGCCAACATCCCCGATATTGAGGTATGCGGCAAAACCGGAACGGCTCAAAACAAAAACGAAGACCACTCCATTTTTATGGGTTTTGCACCCAAAGACGACCCGAAAGTGGCAGTGATGGTGTTTGTGGAAAATGGCGGGTTTGGTGCCTATTATGCGGTGCCAATGGGGCGATTGATGATTGAGAAATACCTCAAACGCGAAATCCCCGAACGGGATAAATGGATAGAATGGAATATGAAAAACGCTAAAATATTACGCAATGTCGTTCAGAAGAACTAATATTTGGACAGAGGTGGATTGGATTTCCGTTGCCTTGTATGCGGGGTTTGTAATCGCCGGTTGGTTTAGTATCTACGCCGCCACTTACGACTACGACCACGCGAGCATTTTCGACCTCACGCAGCGGTCGGGCAAGCAACTGCTTTGGATTGTGGTGTCTGTTGCCGTCGGCATTTCTCTGCTGCTGATTGAGAGCAGTTGGTACGAGGTGTTTGCCATCTGGATATACTGTTTCATCATCGTGCTGCTGATTGTTACGATATTTATTGCACCTGAAATCAAAGGTTCGCGGTCGTGGCTGGTGATGGGACCTGTGAGTCTTCAGCCCGCCGAATTTGCAAAATTTGCCACCGCGCTGGCTGTGGGGCGGCTGATGAGCACCTATCGCTTCAATCTGACGCACGGGAAAAGTATGCTGAGCGTATTACTGCTGGTGATGCTGCCGATGGCACTGATTTTTGCGCAGCACGAAACAGGCTCGGCATTGGTCTTTCTGGCATTTTTTCTTGTCTTTTATCGCGAAGGGATGTCGGGAACGGTTCTCTTTTCGGGAGGTGTAGCGATACTTTTTTTCGTGTTGGTCATCCGGTATGGCGAAACGATGTTCAATGCCATCACGCCGCTGAGCGAATTGATGGTGTTGTGCCTCATTGTGCTGTTTCTCGTGGTGTTGCTGGTGTTTTTTTCCAAAAATCTAAGTCTGATTAAATACTGTGTGTCGGTCATAGCGGGCATTAGTCTTGTGGCGGGCATTATCAATCGATTTGTGCCGTTCAACCTCTGCTGGGCTGTTTGGGCGATGCTTGGCTGCGGCATTATCTTTCTCGCCGTGATGTTTTTCAAAGAGCGCAAAGGCTTCTACCTGTGGATTGTGCTGTTCTCCATTTGTGCGACCGGATTTTTGTATTCCGTCGATTATGTCTTCGACAATATGCTGAAGCCGCACCAGCAAGAGCGTATTCAGGTGACTCTGGGCGTGATTGAAGACCCCAGCGGCAAAGGCTACAACGTCAATCAGTCGAAAATCGCCATCGGCTCGGGCGGCGTAGTGGGCAAAGGTCCCCTGAAAGGCACGCAAACCAAACTGAAATACGTCCCCGAACAGGATACCGACTTTATCTTCTGCACCATCGGCGAAGAAGAGGGCTTTTGGGGGACAATGACGGTGCTGGCACTCTTCTTAGTGTTGCTCACGCGGCTGATTTATCTGGCAGACCGCCAAAAATCAACCTTCCACCGCGTCTATGGCTATTGCGTAGCCGCCATCATCTTCTTCCACGTAGCGGTAAACATCGGAATGGTCATCGGCATAACCCCCGTCATAGGCATCCCGCTACCCTTCTTCAGCTACGGAGGCTCATCGCTGCTGGCATTCACCATGCTACTATTCATCTTCCTGAAATTAGACGCGGCGCGCAGCGACCGGCTATAGTCTGAAAAAAATCGAACAAATTTTGCAAAACAGTTGCAACGTAACGAAAAGGTTACTACCTTTGCAGTCAAATGAAAAGAGCAACTACTGCAGAGGAACAAATAGCGAAAATCGAACAACGGGGGATGACGTTGGACATTGGTGTGGATAAGACAAAGGAGGTTTTAAGGGACATCGGCTATTTTCGGTTAGGTTTTTACAGTTTCCCTTTTGAAGTGAATTATCCGCAAACCAAGCATCGAGACCACCAATACAGGGCAGGGTCTAAAATATCTGATGCTGTGGCGTTATACTATCTGGACGTTGATTTGCGCACTATTTTGTCGAAATACATCTATCGCATTGAGGTCAATTTCAGGACAAATCTGGTGTATCAAGTTTCAACCAAATATTTGGATTGCAGTACATGGTTTGTTGACCCCGCCGTGATGGAGCGCAAATATATTGAGGCGTTTGATTTCAAAATATATACCGATTCGTTCAAATTAAATCCCGTGATTAAACGCCACCACAAAAAATACACCACTGACAAATATGCACCGGCATGGAAAACCTTGGAATTTATCACATTCGGAGGCATTTTCACCACATACAAAAACCTGAAAGACGTGGAAATCAAGCAAGAAATAGCCGGTCGTTACGGAATCCGCAACGTGAGTGTCATGGAAAATTATATGCACAGCATCGTTGAAATACGCAATATATGCGCCCACGGCAGAGTATTATTCGACCATACATTAAAACAACGATTAACAAATGGACCTGCGCTGTCAATAAACAATCAAAATGAGTATAGATTAGATTCAGCCATAAAGGTCATATCGTTTATACTCAACAGCATTTCTGAAAATCGGACGAATGATTTGCAAACAGAGGTAGCACAATTGTTTAATAAGTTCAAAGACGATGCCCCTATTCGATGGATTATAGAAAATTGCATCGGTTTTACATATTTTTAACTAAAAAATTTTGGTATGTCAGAAAAAAGTCGTACCTTTGTGCTCGGAAAGTGCCGTTGCAAACAAGCATTGTGTACCGCACTATAAAAGGGAAAGAAGCCTGAAATTCTGTCAAAGGAGTTTCAGGTTTCGTCGTTTTGTGCTGTTGAGTATCTTTTTACCGTCCCAAACTAATTTTTACATTGATGCCAAACGAGGTTTTCGTCATTGGATAGGCGGTGGAGGAGACCAGCGGGGTGGATATTTGCTTGTCGAAATAGGCTTGCATGATTATCATGCGGCTCATGGTGTAGTCGGCGGTGCATTTGATGACGGTTTGCTGGTCGCCGCTTACGGGCTGCGTGACGGCATCCTGAATTTTGCGGATGAGGCTCTGCATTTTTCGGAACGATATGTCTGCCGACACGCGCAGGTCGTTGTTGAACTTGTCGCCGCCCGTCTTTGCCAGGCGGAGGATTTGGTTGAAGTCGTCAATTCTGAAGCCCAAGCCGGCGGTGATGTCGGTGCTGCTCATTTCCACGATTTGGTAGGACGACACGTTGAGATTGACGTTGCGCGAGGTTTTGTATGCCAATTTCAGCGTCATATTGTTCTGCAACGTGGAGTTGAAGCCAATCAGCGGGTCGAATGCCTCTGTGAGGCTCACGGCGGTCACATCGTAGGGCGACGACGGCATATACTGACTGGTCGTCACGTTTTCGACAAAGCCCAAGCCATTGCCTGCATCCACCCAGTTGGTGAACGAGTTGAAGGCACCCACCGCGTAACTGCTCTTGTAGGTGTGGTTAAGCGCAAACGATTTGAAAGCTGCCTGCATAAACGGGGCGCGCATCAGTCCATCGTAGGAAATCGTCCAGTTGGGTAGCAGCCGCAGCAGCGAAGGGAAAAAATCCAAACTCATCCGGTCGGCATTCCCGCCGGTGGTGTAAGCCGCTAAGAATGATGGAATTAACACATCGGAAGAGTTTTTTGCAACAGGTGCTTTATTTCCGTCAAGGGGATCGATACCGGTGTATTGCTCTTCCAGCCGCGCCGTGATGATGTCGCGATTAGACAGGAATTTGTCGAACGCCTTGTCTGCATCCCCGCCCAGCAGCCCCACGGTGGTCATGCTGAAATTGCCCGAAAACCGCTTGGGACTGCCGTCATACATATAATAAATGTCGGAGCGGTCGGTCTTTTGGCGGTCGGCGTTGAGGTTGATTCGCAGCCCTGCAATCGGCTCCACGAGGGCGGTCATACGGAACGTTTCCGCCTGATTGAAGATGGCAGGCGTGACGCTGTACTCCTTGTTGTTGATGAGCCAGCCGTTGGCGGCGGCTTTATCCAAATAGTGTTCGCCGGTCAGTCCGAAGGCGAACTCCCACCCCGGTGCTTTGCCCAGCGGCGTGGCGGGGCTTTGCCCGAAGAAGTCGCCGATTTCCGGTTGGAAACTCGGGAGCATCATCCCCTGCGTGCGGGTGTAGGAAAAACTGACGTTGCGCACCAGCATCAACCCGCGTGCCAGCACCTGCGCCGTTTTATACCACAGTCCATCATTTTCCGCCTTGTTCTTGCCCTTCGTGCTGTCCGCTGCCGCTTTTCGGCGGTTGGTGGTGCGCGAGTTGCGCGTCACGGCTCCGTAACGCTTGTTGGCGGCTGCCAAAAATGGGACTTTGTTGTAGAGATTCAGGAAATTGAGGGTAACGTTTTCCGCTCCAAACGTCATCTCGTTGGAGATTTGATTGCCCAATTCCACGTCTTCCAATAGCGATGCCCCGCGGTGCCAATCGTAATCCGCTCGATACATCGCGGTTCCGCTGATAAAATCCAGTACCGGAATGGCTGAGAACGGCAGGGCATAGTTTGCCGTGAATTGCTGCGCAAACTCCATCGGCGTGCCAAAGTCGCGGATGCTTTTCTGCACAGAATCTTTCCACAGCGCGTAATCGTCCATCTGCAATTGCTTGTTCACCTGCACGTGGGGCGCGTCTATGCGGGCATTCGTGCCCGTGGATAGCGTGAAATTGAGGTTGCGCGTCAAATTCCACGCGATGGCTGCAGTGCGCCGCCAATAAAAATCTTCGCGAAACGATACCGGAATATTGTTGTTGCCCAAACCACCTAAATCGCGCAGTTGCAACTCGTAGTATTGGCGGTTGATGTCGGAATTGAACGCGATGCTTTGGGGCAGATAGCCGAACTGTATCTTGCCCAGCGGCTTAAACACCGGCACGTAATTGTAGCTCGCGAGAAACTGCTGGCTGGTCTGTCGGTCGTATTCCGTCGAGGAGTTGCGTATAAAATTCTCCGCAAAACTGTAACTGAACGAGAAATTCGCCGGGTCGTAGGGCATCGGATGCTTGCTCGCCACGCCCACGCGCAGCCCGTTGACGGCAAACGAGCGGTTGGTGTTCAAATCGACCGCCAAATTGGTGATGGAATCCCTCTCCGCCTCACTGCCTGCCTCATTCAGCGCGTCCTGTAAGAGCACATCCTGGTCGAGCGGGTTATATTTCGGGCTAATCGTTTCCTTGCGGTAGGAATAGGACACGGGCACGGACACCTTGGCTTTTTCGGGGAAAAACTTGCCAAACTCCACCTGCGCCGCCACGCTGTAGTCCTGCATATCGTCCAGATTGCGCTCCATCACCCCCTGGTCGAGGCTGCCGAAACCGGTGGTTTGCTTGCGACCGGTGAAATTCACCGACCCCAAGTCGGAGAGCGCGAAATAGGCATTGACATTGCCCGCCCAGCCGCCGTCTTCATTAAATTCGGTGAGCCGCATCTCGTCTACCCACACCTCCGCAGAGGCAGCCTCGCCCGAATTGTTGCGCACGCCAATCATTATGACCTTGATTTCGGACAGCGACGGATTGCCCAGCACGGTGATTTTATTCATCGGCTTTAGCGGTTCAGGCTCCGAATAGGGCGTGACGTAACTGACCGTCGAGCCTGCCTGCCGCTTCTCTCGGTTGCGGCTGAGTTTCAGGTTGGTCAACACTTCAAACGGGAAATCAAACGTGTTGCCGATGGGCCAGACGGCTTCGCGGTCGGAATTGCTGTTGCTATTATAGTTGTTGCCCGGCTTAGTGAGTTTTAGCGGGATTTCATATTCATAATAATTGTTTTTGTAATCCGAGCCGAGCCGCAAAAAGACGTATAAGTTATCGTCCTGCAAACCGGAAGGTTGGTTTTCCGGAAGATTGGCGTG
Organism: Bacteroidia bacterium; assembly: GCA_025996815.1. GTDB lineage: Bacteria > Bacteroidota > Bacteroidia > Bacteroidales > Azobacteroidaceae > Azobacteroides. Next base: position 8,352 of record BNTT01000052.1, on the reverse strand, counting down.
CACAAACATCTGCAAACGGCGATACTGCCGCGTGTCCAGATTGGTGGTTTTATAGACCGCGCGGGCATCTCCGGGCGACAGGTTATTGATGGTGAGAGCCAGCGACTGCTCGTTTTGCAGCACCGCCTGCGCCTGCCCCGGGTCGGTGACGCGGTTTACGCCCGGCGGCATAATATAATTGACGGGGCTTTTGTCGCCGTTTTCTTCGATACTGACGGTCGAAACGCTGATGGTGGCATTGCCCGAAGGCGGCATCGTGGGGTTAGACAAATCTTTGGTGTAGGCACGCCAATCGCCGCGCACAAGTTCGAGCGTCCCAAATCGCAAAACCGTTGCCTTGTCAAATCCCGTCATAAACATCCGCACGAAGCGAATGGACTGAAAATCGCGGATGCCGCCCACAGGCTCGCCCTCGCGCACGGGGATTTTGAACTGATACCATTTCACTTTTTCCGATTTCCCGTTTTTGAGTGTAGGCGAGGTTTCGCGCATATCGGTGATATAGTTTTCGCCGACTTTCAACTGACCCGGCTTAAGATGCACCACATATTGATAGTATTTCTCGCTCTCGCTCAGGGTGTTATCCTGATTGATGTCTTCCACGTCGGGGCTGATTTTCGCTGCCGTGGAGTAACTTTCGGGCGAGTCGTCGGACGAAACGGAGTTGCCCTCCGTGCCGTTGTAGTGCTTGTAGCGTTCCAAAATCGATGTCTGCGCATTGTCATAATCACTCCCGCGGTAGTAGTGGTAATTGTCGGCGGCGGGGTCATTATTGATGGTTTGAAATGCGTCAGGAGTTAGTTGCGAGCGCAACTTTTCCAAATAGTCGGCATACGCTGGAAAAGTCCGTTCTTCATCGGTGCTAAGCCCATTCAACCCCACGTCCTGTCGTTTGCGGTCGCCCTGTGTGTCGAAGGCATAGACGAGCGATTGCTGCTTTGGGACGCGCCCCCACGCCGTTGAGTCCACTTTGGAGGCATCGCCGTCCATCGGCAGTCCGTTTTCAAAAAACTTCTTGTCGTCTTTCAAAATATCTTCCGAGATGTCGCCCAGATTGATGTATAAATCGCCGCCGGAGGCGTTCGCATCATAGATAAACGGGTCGAGCAACCAAAATTCGATTGTTTCCACATTATCCTTTTCAAAATCGGTTTGGCTACTCTCTATCTTGCGAAAAATGCCACCCCAACGCTTCGATGGACTGTTCAACAAGCCGTTTCCGTCCATATCCGTATCCAAATTGTAAGGTCCGCGCTCCTGCGGATAGTATGCCAAGTTGAGCACCGGAAGGGTTGAGGCTTCGTCGTAGCGGACATTTTTATTGGGATAGAGTTCTTCCTCCCGAATTTCGCGCACGTAGTGATTAGACAATTGGTCGAGGTCGTTTTTGATATGTGTCGGGGTCAGCGTCGATTTGCGGGTAAACAAGCCGTCGATGGTGTACCAAGCCAGCAGAGCGCGATTTTTGCCGTATTCAATGTTATTGACAAGTTTTGATTCGGGAAAAAGCGGCGACGAGGGCGTGGACGACAAAAACCACGGATGCGGCGACCGCAAGTCAATCGTGCGCCGAGCCGACTCAAAATCATCAATATACGAATAGTCGCCGCCATATTCATTTTTGTAATGCCCTGCAATCAACTGCGCATATTCCGCGCTGACGGTGATTTGCGAGGGGGCGGTGAGGTGGAGCAGCGGCAATTTGTCGAACAGGTCGGTCAGCTCCTGCCACTGCGTGGAGAAATTGCCGTTGAAGCCAAACAGCGTGTTGTTGATGGATTCCTGACCGGGAGCCGTTTTCATCTCGGTGGGCATCTCGCTCAAATTCATCAGCGTTGCCCCCAAATTGAATTGGGGCGTGAAGGCGTAGTTCAGATTGATGCCCATCATCGTTTTACGCTGCATCCCCATACTCATCCGGTCTTCAAACGAGGTCTCGATGTTCGCATTTTCGTAGAGCGGGTTGATAATCGTGATGTCGCCGGTGGCATAGTCGATGGTGTAATCGGTGTTTTCTTGCAGGCGCGTACCGTTTGCGGTTACCGTTACGGAGCCGGGGGGGATGATTCCGCCCTGCAACGCGATGCCGCCGCCGCTGCCTTTGTATTCGCCCGTGAGAATAAATTTGTTCTTCTCCGCCGTCTGGCGGGCAATGGTGAGCGTGCTGTCGTACAGTTCCTGATACACATATTTATCAGCAATGGCTGGGTTACCAATCTGTCGGCTCAAATATTCCCCAAACGGCTGCACCGATGGGAAAATGATTTTGCCGACCTGCGCCTGCACGGTGAAGCCCTCCACAAAGTCGAAATAGCCATCGGGACGCTGCTCCTGATGGGCATCCAGGCGGTCGAGATTTTCCACGCGCAGCAGCAACTGATTGGCAATCGCGCCCTCGGTGATGTAATTGAGGTACATACCGGAGGAGTCGTTCTGATATTTGATGTCGAGGCGGAATTTCTCGCGCTCAATGCTGCCGTGATTGCCCACGGTGTAAACATTTCGCATCATCAACTTCCACGTGGGCAGTTCCGGCGCGTGTGACGTGCCTTTCACCAACTTCAAATAGAGGGTTTCGCCGGGTTTGTCGGAATTGTCGGTGCCAAATTCGCCCACCTGATACACCTTGTTATTATGAGTATATTCGTATGCCACCGCCAGCACCTCGTCGGGCTGCAAGGGCATCCGCAGGCTGATGTAGCCCAATTGCTTGTTGTAGATATAATCCGACGGCGAGAGTTTGCGGGCATTTTCGATTTTTTCGTAGTCCTGACCGTTCTTCATTCCGGCATTTTCCATCACCGAACTCACCTGACTGATGTTGCGAGCACCCGCCCAAGCCCCCGTAAGTTGCTCATACAGGGTATTGGCGCGGTTATGTGGCAATTCATATTTATCGCCCGCCTGATTTTCGCCCAAAGCGGCAAACGCCACAATGTTGCGCGCCTCGTCGTAATTGCTGCGCCGATTGGTGACCCAAACCTCCAAGCGGGTGATGCTCACGCCCGACCGGATGAGTGGCAGCGTCGCCATCGCCTCGTCATAGCCCTCATAAAAATAGTGATTGAAGAAAAAGTGCTGATTTTCGTCGAAATTATCGACCGAGATTTCAAACGGCGTGGTCTGCACGCTGCCTTTGGAGGCGGTGGTGCGTGCCTGCGACTCCTGCTGCGACACCACCGCATCCACGGTGAGCTTGCCGAATTGCAGTTGGGTTTTGATGCCAAACAGCGACTGCCCACCCCGAATGAGCGAATTGGACGTGTTCATACTCACGTTGCCCGCCGCCAAAACCTTCACAATCTCGTCTTCCTTGCCCAGATATTCCAACTTCAGTTTTTTGGAGTCGAAGGCGAGAGTGGAATTGGTATTGTAGTTGAGTTCGAAAGACATTTTTTCGCCGATGCTGGCAGTTGCCGACAGTTCAATTTCGGGGTCGAAATCGAACGACGTGTGATTGCGTTGCTGCTCGGTGAGAGACGGGTCGCCCATGGAGGTCATCGTAACGCCTATTTTCGTGTTCACGCTACCGCGAGGGGTAAGTTTCACGCCGCCGCTGCCAAAAATCTTTTCCGCCGGTCCCAAACTAAAATTGTAGCCCACCAAAGCCGGCAAAACACCTTTTTTCCCTCCTGTGCTATCTTTCGCGGCAAACTCCTCCTCATTTTTCGCCCTGAAATAGGCAGCCATACTCTTCCGAAGCGTATAATCCAGATACTCCTGCTGCGACATCGAAGAAGGCACAGAGAGGTCGGGCACCCCCGCAGAGCGCAACTCATAGCGGTCGGTCAGCGGATTATAAACAAACTCCTCTTCCCCCACCACACCAGCCCTCACGCCAAAGCCAAACCCCGCCGCAAGCGCAACAATCGCCAAAAAAAAGAACCTTCTGTTCAGCATACTCCTAATTATAACGCTGAAATCGGCGAAATCGTATGTTTTGGCGCGGAATTTTTAAATAAATGGCGGTCAAAATGATTATCAGATATTTTTCCTATCGCCCGAATGGGCGGGATTTTCGGCAGCGACTCCGCGATACCTTTCACGCCCTTTGCCTCAAAGCCGAGTTGCTCCGCAGTCTGTTATGTCTCTTTGCTTTATTTTTATGCTCATTATTCTTTTTTGTCTGAACCGTGATTTTTAGGATTAAAAAGATTAACGGGATGGATTAATTTAATCTTGAAAATCTTTTTAATCCTAAAAATCATGGTTCAGACAATTTTGGATTTACCCAATTATCAACCTTGATATAGCCAATATCCGTCGGCGAGGTATTGTATAAATTACTTTCATTCAGATATTTAGGTGTTTGTAAAGACATTCCATATCTCGAAGATATGGAATGTCTGTCGGCAAGCAGCGACTGAATGTCGCGCACAAAATGTGAATACTACAACGAGGTACATTGCATTGCTGTGTACACTGCGTTTGACGAACAGGGCTTCTGTGGTGTCGGCGATTATTTCGGGAGGGAAAAGGGGCATTATGTATCTAAAATTATTGATTTTTTGTGAGTAGAAAATCCATTATTTGCCCATCGCGCTCTATTTTTACATCCACTTGCTTTTTATCAGACACATAAGCATTGAAACGTTCGCGTCGATTTTCCATACTCAAATCGAATACTCCATTATCAATATTTAGCACTTTGTCTCTTATTTTCAATCCGCTAATCTCCGCTAAACCACCAATTTCAATATTTGTGATAAGCAATTCTTTGTTTAAAATTCCTATGGCAAAACCAAAATTAGAAATATAAGACATCCTTTTTATACTATCAAAATTATTTACCGGCTGTATGTATAAATCATTTGTATTGAAAATTGAATGATTACTATTTTTCTCATGAGCATTATACGCCAAAACAAAATTAAACCGACGCATAAATCTTGCTCCAATCAGAGTTAGATTTACCTTATGTCTATGAATTACTTGACAGTCAGGAACTGTGATTTCATTCCATTGAATATCTAAACCATCAAAAACATAAATAGTGTCATTCGTTGTGTTTGGTTGAACAGCTAACACTTTCTTATATGAAAATTGCTTGGCTAATTGCGTAAATATTTTCTTATCTATTTCTATTTCACCATTATAACCCAAATCCAAATATAATTTAAAAGATGCTTGAACAGGTGGAAAAGACAACTTTATTTTGTCACGTGCTCCGCTCTCTATTTTAGTATAACCTTCTGTTTCCTTTTTCAACAGGGCTATATCCGTGTTGCTAAACAGAATCATTTTCTCATCATCTATAGAAAATTTCCAAAAAAGCATATCTAAGATATTTTCTCCTAAAACATTGTTATCCAGTATGTCATACAAATAATCAGTTGGTGCTACTTCGTTAAATAGCACTTTTCCAAAAGAGATAGATTGTATTTCAAAACTATCAAAAAAATACAAATGCGTATTTCGTTTCTGTCCATATACATTTGTGGAAGATTTATGAAGGGTTCCCCAATAAGTTGCCTTTAGTTTTTCCAAATCATCTGATTTAACAAGACTTATAGTAGATTTTGTATCAATTCCAAATGTCATATCTTGTTGATGATTGATTTGTCCATGAATATAAAAATGACCTCTATCAATCAATAATGGAAGTTCTATCCTGAAAGTATCCGGTAGATTGTTTCTTATTTTTCCATGATAATCCAAATATTTACCAATTGGGTCTATGTGCATAACAGCGTACAAAGCAGCGAATAAGAATAGCAAAATAGCGAATATTACCATTATTTTTTTATATACTTTGATTCGATTCATAAATTATACTTTTTGTTTGACGATGCAAAGGTAACTGTTTTTTTCATATTAGAGAGTTAAAAAATCTCTCACAAGAGCACATCGCCCACAAGTTTAGGTGTGTCGCAGGCATCGTATGCCCGCATTGAAAGCGGCACTATCATTCTAAAAATTGACAGATTGCAACGCATAGCGGAAATTTTGGCTGTTAATCAGAGCGGCTACGTCAACAATCACACGAACAATACCATTGATATTGAAGTGATTAGAGCAATCATCAGGGAGGATTTGCCCTGATGCGGTTGCCCTGTAATTTTTCTCATTCGCATTGGTATGTAAAAAAATTTTCATATCTTTGTCCCCGAAAAGAATAAAAAAATATTATGGCAACAGCAACTCAGACAAAATTGCATTCCCGCGTTGCAGACGATTATCTGCAAGCGTTATCCGGCTTGGACACAGATAGCAAAATAGAGGTGATACAATACCTGTTGGCAACTATACATCCTGCATACGTCAAGGGGACTTCGGTAAGCCAAAATTCCAATGTAGAGCCGTCTTTTGCAAAGAAATGGGCAGGTGCTTTCACGCTTGCCGAAGACGCTAATGATGTGCGTTACAATGCTTTACTTGAAAAATATGCTATCGTTACTCGCAACCCACGAGATTTCACAAATTCTCGCATTCCGGTCTATTTGCCGGAGGAGTTATGCTTCACATAAACAGATATAAGGTGTTTTAGGCGGATTTTCCGGCAAATAGCGTACTTCTTAAAAACGGCACACAACACCAATATCAAAAAAACAGTTAAAAACACCGCAAAAAAGAATTGTCCAAATAGATTTTTATGCACACCGCATCATTTTTTTTCTTAACTTTGCACCGTCAAAAAAAAACAACATAAAAAGATAAAAACATGAAAACGAACAAAGTGATTTTGGCGATGTGCTGCGCATTATTCAGCATGACGGCTTTTGCGAAGGCTCCGGCAAAACCGGCTGCTAAGGCGAGCCATGTGATTAGAGTGAAAGCCCCCGTGCGCCCTGCCGGGCAGTCGGATGTGCTGCAATTGACTGCTGCACCGCTGCCTGTGGTGCGCGTGGCTTTTGTTGGGTTGGGTATGCGCGGACCCGGGGCGGTGGAGCGGATGACGCACATTGAGGGCGTGGAAATCGTTGCCCTGTGCGATGTGCTCGAAAAAAATGTGAAGAAAGTGAATGAACGACTTGTCGCCAAAGGGCTTCCTGCGGCACAGGAATTTTATGGCGACACGGAAGTTTGGAAGCAGGTTACAAAATTGCCCAATGTGGATTTGGTGTATATTGCCACCGACTGGGCGCACCACGCTCCTGTGGCTTTGCAGGCGATGAAAGACGGCAAGCACGCCGCCATTGAGGTGCCCTCTGCCCTGAATATGGAGGATATTTGGAGCCTCATCAATACTTCGGAAAAAACTCGCAAGCATTGCATCCCGCTCGAAAATTGCGTCTATGACTTCTTTGAATTGACCACCCTCAATATGGTGCAGCAAGGATTGTTGGGCGAAGTCATCCACGGCGAGGGGGCTTATATCCACGGTCTGCAACCCTATTGGAATCAGTATTGGGACAATTGGCGTATGAAATACAACGAGGCACACCGCGGCGACCTCTATCCCACGCACGGCTTGGGACCGGTTTGTATGGCGATGAACATCCATCGCGGCGACAAATTGAACTATCTCGTGTCGGTGGACACGCGCGCCATTGGCAATCCCAAGTTTATCAAGGAAAAAGGAGATGGACACGATGCGAAAGATTTCCGCAACGGCGACCACACCAGCACGCTGATTGGCACCGAAAAGGGGCGTTCCATCCTGATTGAGCACGACGTAACCTCGCCGCGCCCCTACAACCGGATGTATCAACTCACCGGCACCAAGGGCTTTGTGAACAAATATCCGGTCGAAGGCATCGCGTTGGACGGCGGCGACATCGACCCCGAAGTGGCAGGCAATCACGAAAATCTGACGGCGCACAGGTTCTTGCCCGCAGAGGTGCAAAAAGCACTGCTCAAAAAATATACACACCCGATTGCCAAAGACATCGAAGAAAAAGCGAAGACCGTGGGTGGTCACGGCGGGATGGATTTCATTATGGACTATCGCCTCATCTACTGCCTGCAACGCGGTTTGCCGCTTGATATGGACGTGTATGACCTCGCCGAATGGTGTGCGGTTATCCCTTTGAGCGAACTTTCGTTGGACAACAATTCCGCGCCGGTCGAAATTCCCGACTTCACGCGCGGCGGATGGGATAAATTGGACGGACTGAAATTTGCACAATAAAAAACAATAAAAAAATTTAGATGCCGGTGCAAAATAGTGTCTAATTTTCAAAAATTATTAGTACCTTTGCGCCCAAAATAAAAAAAAACAATAAAAATGGCAACATTAGAAAAAATCAGAAGCAAAGCGTGGATATTGGTAGTATTCATCGGTGGCGCACTTGTGGCGTTCGTTATGGGCGATTTAATTAAAAACGGCACGTCCATTTTCAGCGAGAGTAAGGAAAATATCCTGGTGGTGGGCGGCGAAAAAGTGCACTACAACGATTTTCAACAGCGCGT
>BNTT01000051.1 GCA_025996815.1 Bacteroidia bacterium | reverse complement strand
ATCGAGGCAATTCTGCCACAAGATAGGTCTTGTACTGCCACAAGTCTAAATGGCGCCACTGACGCTCTTTCCTGTGGTCATATATCGAATAACGTGCGCCGTTAGCTTCCACATAATCTAACCGATATCGCAACTTCACATAGATGTTGCCCGCGACCTCATCGGTGACAACTCCCGATACTTCCCATGCTGTATTCACAGGCAAAAGTATCTTCTCTAATATCTGACTTCCCGTATATTTTTCCATGCCGCAAAATTACTACTTTCCACACAATTCCCAGTAGAACCAAGAAAACAAGGGAGAGTGTGCCTCTCCGTAGGCTGGAAGCCTACGGTTAATGAAAGTGCTGTCCCCTGCGGGACAATGAGAGCCGCACAGTATTGTCCCCGTGGGGACAATATATTGGTAGAAACCGGTATTCACCCCGTTCAGCGTAGGCTCTGCCTGCGTTGGAGATAAACGCAAGGCTCCCGCCTTGCCATTCGTAGCGTGGACGTGTAGTCTGAACCACGATTTTAATAAGATTTTCAAGATTCGCAGGATGGAGGATTGGCGGGATTTTTTTGGAATCCTGCTAATCATCCTGTTAATCCTAAGAATCTTATTAAAATCGTGGTTCAGACAAGGTTACTAAATGTATTTGAAAATTATTTTGTTTTTTTCTTAAAACGCTTGCATATCTCAAAATAATTTTGTACTTTTGTCGCAAAAATAATTAATATGGCGATGAAAACACAAATTTGTATTAGCAGGTGTTTCGGTCTTTTTCTTACGATGATGACCTTTTTTAGTTTTACGGTTGTTCAGGCTAAGGAGCTTGTTAAGGTGCTCATTCTTACGGGGCAGAACAATCACAATTGGCAGGATAGCCATCTCATTCTGCAAAAGTATCTCACCGACAGCGGGCTTTTTGCCGTTGATTTAGCTATCTCTCCTGAGGCGGGGGGGGATATGTCTGCCTTTTGTCCGAAGTTTGCGGACTATCAGGCGGTGGTGCTGGATTATAATGGTGATGCTTGGTCGGATGCCACCAATAAAGCCTTTTTAGACTATGTTGAGAAAGGTGGTGGCGTGGTGGTTTATCATGCTGCTGACAATGCCTTTCGCAATTGGAAGGAATATAATGAAATCATAGGTTTGGGCGGTTGGGAAAGTCGCAATGAAACAGATGGACCTTATGTGTATTTCAAAGACGGAAAAGAAGTGAGGGATAATACTCCGGGACCGGGCGGCAGTCATGGCAATCAACACAATTATGTGCTGAAACTTCGCGACAAGAAGCATCCTATCGTGAAGGGATTGCCCGATGAGTGGACGCATTGTCAGGACGAACTTTATGACCGAATGCGCGGACCGGCAAAGAACATGACTGTGTTGGCAACAGCGTTTTCCGACAAATCCGAAGGAGGCACAGGACGCGATGAGCCTCTGCTGATGGTGATTCATTGGGGCAAGGGACGCATTTTTCATACCATGCTTGGGCACGTTGGGAAAGAGGCAACCCATCCGGCAGTGGAATGTACCGACTTCGTCGTCACTTTCCTGCGCGGAACAGAATGGGCGGCTACGGGAAAAGTGACTCAGAAAGTCCCTTCCAATTTTTCCCAATCGTCCGGCAATAATGTTTATACAAAGTTATTTGCCGAATTGGATAAATATGCGGTTGTGTATGATAAATACGACGATGCCAATTATCCCATACTGTCGGGGAATGCGGCTATGGGCGGACTGATGGACCCGTTGGGGCGGGGCGTTTATAATATTGAGGTCAATGATTTGTATTTGAATGAGAAAGAGCGTTGCTTCGGACCGGGGATGATGCTCAACGTGGCACAGTTTGCAGGTTTGCAGCCGGAAGAATACCGGCAGTCGTATGATTTGGGAAACGGAATATTGTCGACCCATATTGCCTATTCTACCGGCGCATATAATTCGGAGTTGTTTTTTTCGCAAGACGATAAGGAATTGATGGTTTACACTTTAACTAATCTCGGTAAGGATGATTTGCTTTGCAATATTGACCTTGGGCGGTATTCGCTCAAATTTGCAGGGCAAAGCAGTTCGAGTTTGTATTTAACATCGCCGGACGGCAGTTTTTCCTGCCTGCACTATTTTCTTCAGTCCAATATGAATTTGAATGCGCATGTGAATGCGCATTTGCCTTATTCTCAGGATGTGTATGTAAATGTTCCGCCGGGTGAAACGGTGGAACTCACGTTGCGCTTGAATGTACGCTCCGATAATATGCCTCAAGCGGTTGCCAATCCAACTGACAGGACTTTCCTGTTAAAAAATCATATCAACAAATGGCAGGAAAATTGGAAGTCGATGGGCTTTGTTATTCTTCCGGAAGGAGAATATGCCAAAACATTTTACCGGTCATTGCACTGGTTGCAATGCACCGCCGGTTTGGAGCGAAATCTGCCGGGCGAGCAACAGTTTGCAACCCTAACTTCCAATATGGCGGCGGCTTACAATTATCATGGCAAAGTACGCCTGAACCATAGTCCGTGGTGGCAGGAACCGTTTACCTACGGTGGCGCAGGCTGGTCGATGCTGGCTTATACTTGGTTTGGCGACAAAACGCGAGCGGGCAATATGCTGGCAGGGCTTTACCGTCCCGAAGTGCTGAAAAAAAACGTTACGGATATGTTTCCCGTTGGGAAATATGAGTTTGAATATGGAGGCAAGAAGAAGGGGAATTTTGAGTATCTTTCGGCGGATAACGGCGATGCCATTGCCTTTGCCCACGAAAACCTGTTCGACCGCTCCAATCATCAGGTGCCGCCCTGGGACAAGCAGGTGCATATTCAGGGATTTGCTCCGGCAATGTATTATCATTACAGCCGCTTGTATGCCGAGAAAGAAGATACCGCCTACGCTGTGATGAGAGGCTCTGCCCGGTTTTGGCAAAGTATCCTGCATTGGGATGCCAAGCAAAAATCATACACGATGGCTCCATTGTTGTCGTTGACGGAAGATTTGTTTGAGGCTGACCTGCTTGATGCCTTAATAGCTGCAAAATGGGTGTTGACACAGGCGGCGGTGCTTGCAGAACAAAGAAACACGGATGGTGATTTACGCAAGCAATGGCTGCAAATCGCGCAAAACATCCGCATAAAAGACAGGAATGGTGTTTATCTCGAATTTGGAGGAGATGACGGCAGCCGTGCCGGTGCCGGATACATGGGAATCAGGGGTTATACCTATCTGGGTTTCCCAACCTTGGAAACGATGAAAAGTTTCGCTGCCAAGAAAGTGAACAAATCGCTGGATTTATGCTGGGAACGCAACAAAAAAGGCGAAGGAATGATTACCTTTATCGCCAATTGGTTTGCCCTGACCGATGCCTATTGGGGACGAGCGGAAGAAGCGTATGAAAAGTCAAGCTATTGCTTGACGCAAACCGACCCGTCGAGTTCTGCCATGTGCGAACAAAACGGCGCACTGTATTACTTTCTGACGGGTTATGCCTCGTTCACGATGGTGCCCGTATCTATGGTGCTGCAATCCGTTGGCAACGAAATAAAAGTATTTCCGGCAGTTCCCAAAGCGTTTGCCGATATTGAATTTTACAATCTTCCGGCAGCGACCGGCATCCAAGTGTCGGGCGTGATGAAAGGAGGCAAAACGCAACGAGTTTGGTTTGAGAAAGACGGCAAGCAATTATTGGCAGTGAATGATAAAGAGGCAGTTAGCGTTACTTTCATTGGCGATAAATTAGTGTTAAAATAAATAATAAGCGGTAAGGGCAAAAAATAACAAAAAAGTTTGGATTGAATAGAAATTTTGCTTAACTTTGTCCCTGATTTTTGAACAGAGTTTAAATAGAAACAGAAAATGGCAAGTAAAAAACAGCGAACAAAATCCTTATACCTTCTTTTGGGAGTGTTGGTGGGTATGAGTGTCGTTATCTCCGCGTATCAGACTTCGGTCTATCTTTCTACGGATGAATCGTGCACTATATGTCATGTGCATCCACATGCAACAAGCAGTTGGAAGCAATCGCACCATTTCAACAACAAAAGTGGTACGCTCGTCCATTGCGTTGATTGCCACCTCCCGCCAAAGACCAAAACCTACGACCATTATACGGCGAAACTCAAGTTGGGTGCCCGCGACTTGTGGTCATATTTGACAAAAGACAGTATCGACCACGATTGGAGCTACATATCGGAAATAGAACAGGCTGTAACCTACGTTCCCAACGAATCGTGCAAGGACTGCCACCACAATCTTTTTCCGGAAGGAATTAAAGACGACGGCATCACCGCACATTTATATTATGACGAAAATGAGAAAAAACTTGACCTGCAATGTATTAGTTGCCACTTGGATGCCGGTCATTACAACCCGAATTACAAGCACGGCAAACTTGCGGTAGGCGATATCAACGTTCCCAAAGTAGACCCTTCGCTGTATTTCAAAACCGCAACGCCGATTACGGCTTTTGAAAATTTCCGGGAGCAGATACCCGGTTCTCCCATAGCGTTCGACATGATTGCCATCCCCGGTGGAACGTTCAAAATGGGTAGTCCTGAAAATGAATCTTTTCACAAGCAAGACGAAAGTCCTGTTCACAACGTAACCCTGAGTCCTTTCTTTATGTCGGAAGTGGAAGTTACGTGGGATATGTATAATGAATTTTTCTTTAAGACCCAAAGCGAAGGACGTACTCCGCCGGAAGCGGTTTATGCCAATAACAGCCGTGAGGATGTGGACGCCATTAGCGGTCCCACTCCGCCATTTGGGTATCCCAATCAGGGTTGGGGCTCCGGCAACCGTCCGGCAATCACCATGACACACTATGCCGCAGAAACGTTCTGCCAATGGCTGTCGAAAATAACAGGGAAAAAATACCGCCTGCCGACGGAAGCCGAATGGGAATATGCTGCCCGCGGTGGTACGGAAACCCCGTATTTCTTTGAAGGTAAACCCAAAAGTTATTCCAACGAAGGCTTCTGGCGGAAGTTCTCTAATGCAGATGTCCAGGTGATTTCGGACTATGCAATCTATGTCAACAACAGCAAAAACCGCACCCAAGAGCCGGATGCAGTGAAAGCAAATCCTTTCGGGCTGAAAAATATGTTGGGTAATGTATTGGAATATTGCGCCGACAAATACGACCCGCAGGCTTACGCCAAAGCAGGTGACAATGCGACTAACCCGTTGGTGACCGAGGGGGAGGATTGGGTGGTACGCGGAGGAAATTATGCCTCCGATGCAGCCGAGTTGCGCTGCGCCGCACGGGATTTTTCCAAGCATAGTGCTTGGTTGAAAACCGACCCGCAGCAGCCAAAAAGTATCTGGTGGTACTCCGACATTCGCGGAATAGGATTTCGTATCGTTTGTGTGCCGTGACAGTTAGTAATAAATAAATTTAAAAATAATTATAAAATGAAAAGAAGAGATTTTTTGACAAACGCCGCTCTTATCGGAGCGGGCACGAGTTTGGGGCTGCCCACAATCGCGATGAGTTCTTGTGCCGGTGCCAAAGCAAAGGTTTATACACCGGAAGAGTTGGGTATGTATTCTTTTGTTGAGATTGCACCCGACGGGAAGCCCTTGAAAGCTGCCTTAGTAGGTTGCGGTGACCGCGGAACCGGCGCTGCCCACCAATTTTTGGAATCAGGTCCGAATGTGTCTATCATTGCCCTTGCCGATGTTTTCCCCGACAGGATGCAAGGTTGCAGAAACAGTTTGAAAGAGCATTTCAATAATGAAGTTCCCGAAGCAAATTGCTTTTTGGGCTTTGATGCTTACAAAAAAGTGATGGCAATGCCGGAAATTGATGTTGTATTGCTTTGTACGCCCACCCATTTCCGTCCCGACCAGTTCAAAGCTGCGGTGGAAGCCGGAAAACATGTATTCATGGAAAAACCTTGCGCTGTTGACCCAACGGGCATCCGCACTGTTATTGCCTCCGCAAAAGTGGCTACATCAAAAGGGTTAACAGTCATTACAGGCAATCAACGCCGCCATTCGAAGGCTTATTGGGAAGGATATGTGAAAGTCCGCAACGGGGCTATTGGCGATATTCTCTCCGGCTCGGCTCATTGGGACCAGGGTGCATGGTGGAACAAAGCACAACGTCCCGAATGGAGCGATATGGAATATAATATCCGCAATTGGTTTAATATCAAATGGTTAAGTGGCGACCACATTTTGGACCAAGCCATTCACAACATTGATATCGTAACCTGGTTTATGGGTGAACGTCCCCAGTATGCAGTAGGTTTCGGAGGACGCGCCCAACGGCTCACCGGCGATATCTTCGACTTCTTCAGCGTGGATTATTATTATGAAAAAAACAAAAAGATGTTGACAACTGCCCGCCAGATTGACGGTTGCGAGAGCAATGTTTCCGAACAGGTGTATGGCACCAAAGGAATGTTTACAACAAAGGACGGTTGCCATATCGAAGACTACAATGGCAACGTTATCTGGAAATTTGAAGGGGAGGAAAAGAACCATTACAATCAGGAACATATCCACCTGGTAGAATCTATCCGTTTGGACAAGAAAATCAACCAGGCAGAAGATTTGGCGTATTCAACATTAGTGGCTATTATGGGTCGGGAAGCCGCCTATACAGGGAAGGACGTTTGGTGGGACGACGCCATTGTTTCTGACTTGCGCTACGGACCAACAGAATATAAATTAGGTCCCTTGCCCGATTATCACGAAGGCAAAGCACCGGTACCGGGACATGCTCCCAAAGGATAAAGGTAACAAACACAACAACAACACATAAAAAATAAATTTATCATGGAACAAAAAGAAAACAAGATCAGTAGAAGGTCGTTTATTAAGAGTACAGCACTCGCAAGCGGTGCTATCGGAACATTGGGCATGGGAAGCACTGCTTTACTCAGCTCGTGTAAAGGAGAAACAGGGTCGCTTTACACGCCCTTGAAGGCTCCGGGAGCGTATTATATTCCCGAACTCCCCGACAAGGCAGCAGACGGGCGCGAGTTGAAAGCCGGTCTAATCGGATGCGGCGGACGCGGTACGGGTGCAGCGTTTGACTTTTTGAGTGCAGCCGATGGTGTAACAATCACCGCTTTGGCAGACACTTTCGTCGACCGCTTGGAAGACGCGGCGAAACAACTGAAAGAGAAAAAGAACATTGACATCCCCGCCGACAAACGTTATATCGGTTTGGATGCCTACAAACAATTGATTGACAATGGCGGTGTGGACGTGGTCATTATTGCTACGCCACCCTATTTCCGCCCTGCACACTTTAAGTATGCGGTGGAACAAGGCAAACACGCTTTCCTCGAAAAACCACTTGCCGTTGACCCGGCGGGTTATCGCTCAATCGTTGCTTCTGCCAAGCAGGCTACCGCTAAAAACTTAGCCGTAGTAACCGGTAACCAACGTCATCACGACCGTCCTTACGTTGAATCGTACAAAAAAATCATGGAAGGATACATCGGCGAAATCACCGGTGCTGTGGTTTATTGGAACGGCGGTCAACTTTGGTACAGAAACCGGCAGAAAGATTGGAGCGATGCCGAGTGGCTGATTCGCGACTGGGTGAACTGGACATGGCTTTCGGGCGACCATATCGTGGAACAACATGTACACAACATCGACGTATTTACCTGGTTCAGCGGAGGGGTGAAACCCGTCAGTGCCGTTGCTTTCGGTTCGCGTCAACGTCGCGTTACGGGTGACCAGTTTGATAATTTCAGTGTGGATTTCACTATGGAAAATGGCATACATGTACACAGTATGTGCCGCCAGATTTCCGGTTGTCAAGACAATGTCAGCGAATTTATCCAGGGAACAAAAGGCTCTTGGACATCTGCCGACGGGCATGTTATCAAAGACTTAGCCGGCAAAGTAATATGGAAATACGACTGGGATGCGCAGGAAAAACAATTCCAGCAAAACAACCCCTACGTTTTGGAACACGTCAACTGGGTTAATCATATCCGTGCCAACAAAACCATTGATATGGCTACCGACTTGGGAGTTTCTACCTTGGCTGCCGTTATGGGACGCGAATCGGCTTATACCGGCTCGGAAGTTACCTGGGAACAGATTTCGGCTTCTTCGCAAGACCGTACGCCCGCCGATTTGGATTTGAAGAAAAAGATGGATATGAAAGGGTTTGTTGTTCCTGTTCCCGGTAAAGCTTAATAAATAAATAGTTATGGAAATGAATAGAAGAAATTTTTTAAAAACATCACTGTCCGGTACTGTACTCGCAAGCGGTGCTATCGGTATGGGAAGTTTATTCAGCTCTTGTCGAGGAGAAGAAAAGCAGAAGAAATCCGATGTTGAACTGAAGCTCTCTTTTCAGGAAGGTACCGCCCCCGGCGAGACTTTAAAGGAAAGACTGGACTTCATGGAAAAATTAGGCATCGTGGGTCTTGAACCGGGTGGCCGCGGTCTTGCCGAACGGGTGAAAGAATTTCAAGATGCTCTGAAAGGACGGGATATAAAGATTAGTGCCATTTGCGCCGGCTTCAGCGGTTTTCTCCTTTCTACCAACGAAGCGATTCGGAAAGAGTGTATTGATTCGATGAAGGAAATACTTGCCGCAGCCGGTGAACTCGGCTCAACAGGCGTTATCCTCGTACCGGGTTTCAATGGTCAGCAGCCGGCTCTGCCGCATACACGGGAAACACGCGATTTTCTTTGCGAACAACTCAATTTATTGGGTGATTATGCCAAAGAGCACGGCACATGTGTTATCTTGGAGCCTTTGAATCGTGGCGAAGCCTTCTTTTTACGTCAGGTTGCCGATGCCGCATCTATTTGCCGCGACATCAACAACCCCGGTGTCCAGTGTATGGGCGATTTCTGGCACATGACTGCGGAAGAAGTTTCCGATAAAGGTGCGTTCATTTCTGCCGGAAAATACCTGCAACACGTGCATATTGCAAGCCGCAAACGCCGCAGTATGCCGAGTGAAGACGGAGAAGCGGATAATTACATCGAAGGATTCTCTGCCTTGAAAGCACTTAACTACGGTAATTACGTGAGTTATGAATGTGGGTGTCAGGGAGATAAGGAAATCATCGTCCCCGCGTCAGTAAAATTATTGCGCGAGCAGTGGGAAAAAGCATGATTTATTCTTATAAAACAGCTATCGTCTTACTCGTGGTCTATGCCGTGAGTTTGGCGATAGCCACTTTTATAGAAAAATACTGGGGAACGGAATTGGCGAAAATTCTTATTTATTACTCCCCCGTTTTTATTCTTCTGCAACTCCTTCTAATTGTTAATTTCATCCTTTCGTCGCTCAAACACCGGCTTTTCAGAAGAGGCAAAATCGGTTTCGTTGTTATCCACGGTGCACTGACAGTCATTCTGGCAGGTGCGCTGACCACCCATCTATTCGGGAAAGAAGGCATGATTCACCTGCGGGAAGGCGAAACAGTTGATACGATGCTTGTGCGCACCAATAAAGGCGACAGCAAGCACCAACTGCCTTTTGAAGTGAACTTGCTCAAATTTACCCTCAGCCGCTACCCCGGCTCTGCCAGCCCGTCCGGTTTTGAAAGTCATGTTCGGATTCAGGACGGCAAGGAAACTTTCGAGAAAAAAATTTCCATGAATCGGGTACTTGATTTGAAAGGCTACCGCCTGTTTCAGGCTTCATACGACAAGGACGAAAAAGGCAGTATCCTGTCCGTCAATCGCGATGTTGCCGGACGTACCGTCACTTACACCGGTTATGCCTTGCTGGCACTTGGTTTTATCCTCTGCTTCACCGGCAAAGAAACCCGCTTCCGCCGCTTGATTCGCGAACTCAAACAATTACAGGAAACCTCCAAAT
Organism: Bacteroidia bacterium; assembly: GCA_025996815.1. Lineage (GTDB taxonomy): Bacteria > Bacteroidota > Bacteroidia > Bacteroidales > Azobacteroidaceae > Azobacteroides. The sequence continues at coordinate 8,443 of BNTT01000051.1, read as the reverse complement.
CATTGCTCACCGGATGTTTATTCTTACTCATGCCCTGCACAATCCATGCACAGGCATATAAAGTGGACGCCACCCATGCGGCAGCATTCGGGCAATTGCCACTGCAATCCATTGACGGACGCTTGGAGCCGGTCAATACTTTCGCATCCGAAGCACTTCGGAAACTGCACCACGCAGAAAAATTCGACAATCTCAATCCCGACCAGTTTCTGTTGAGTCTGCTCGCTTTTCCCGAAAAATGGATTCATGTTCCCCTAATCACATATAAAAATAAGGAAATTGCTGTCAGCTATAATCTTACCCCCAAACAATGCGCCTATATTGAAGCCTTTGACAAGCATGGTCGCTACAAATTGCAAGACGATTTGGAACAGGCGTTCGCCAAGCCGCCTTCCGAACGGAACAAATTCGACAAAGACCTGATTAAATTAGATGAGCAAATCAATATTTTCTTCCAGTTGACGAATGGTCGGATGCTGAATCTCTTTCCGCAAGCCGGCGACAAAGACCACAAATGGCATATTTCTGATACCGATTCGACCGAAAGTTTATTAGACCTGTACATTGAAAATGTACGGAAAACAGTAAACACCGGCGACAACAATTGGACAGTAGCCAATGAAATGCTTGCATCTATCCGCGATTTTCAGGAAACAAACTCAACTTTGCACATCGACACCCCCAAATTGCAAACGGAACTGTTGTATAACCAACTGAACATATTCCGCTCATGCAAAAAACTTTACCTGATTTTTGGCGGCATCCTGCTCCTTCTCTCGTTTATCTCCCTGTTCAAAAGGAAACGGTGGTTGGCGGGAAGCATCCGCTTGCTTTTTGTTGTTATTCTCTGCGGGTTGCTCTATCATTTATCAGGCATCGGACTTCGCTGGTACATAGCAGGTTACGCCCCTTTCAGCAACGCCTACGAAACCATGGTTTACGTTGCCTGTATCACCGTTTTCGCAGGATTGCTTTTCGCCCGTCGAAGTGCCATCACCTTTGCGCTGGCAACACTGTTCGGGGGAATTATCCTTTTTGTGTCGGGACTGAATTGGATGGACCCGCAAATCAGCCCCTTAGTTCCCGTACTCAAATCGCCCTGGCTGATGCTCCACGTTGCGATAATCGTGGCTGCTTATGGGTTTTTCGGACTTTGCTTCCTGCTGGGACTAACCAACCTTATCCTGATGACTATCAACCGGAAAGGAAAAAATCTCTTGCTAACGGCACGGGTGCAGGAACTGACCATCATCAACGAACTTGCTCTGTGGGCAGGATTGGCTTTGATGACCTCCGGCACTTTTCTCGGTGCGATATGGGCTAACGAATCGTGGGGACGCTATTGGGGCTGGGACCCGAAAGAAACCTGGGCTTTGATAACCGTGTTGGTATATGCCGTCGTTGTCCACCTGCGACTGGTAGAGAAATGGAACAATCCGCGCATCTTCAACTTGCTGACTGTCATCGCCTTTGCATGTGTCCTGATGACCTACTTCGGTGTGAATTATTATCTGGCAGGTATGCACTCGTATGGCGGGTGAAAAAAAACAGCAAAAAAGTTTGGATTGAATAGAAATTTTTCTTAACTTTGCCCTGATTTTTGAACAGAGTTTAAATGGACTTCGGCTCTGTTGTAAAAATCAAAATGTAAATATGGTATTTTTAGAAGTCCCCATGAAAATTATGAACAGAAAACTTAGAATGGGAATGGTCGGTGGCGGGAGCAACGCCTTTATTGGTGCTATTCACCGCTGTGCCGCTTTTATGGACAACCAAATCGAATTGGTTTGTGGTTGCTTCAGTCGTGACCGGGAAATCTCGCTTTCATCGGGGAAATCGTATTTTCTCCCCGAAAAAAGGGTCTATACGACGTATCAGGAGATGTTTGAAAAGGAAGTTCAACTTCCGAAAGACGAACGGATGGATTTTGTTACAATCGTTACGCCAAACGTTTTTCATTTTGAGCCGGCGATGCTGGCACTCGAAGGGGGCTTTCATGTAGTGCTGGATAAGCCGCTCACGTTTAGTTTGGAAGAAGCCAAACAGTTGAAGGCGAAAGTGGAAGAAACCGGCTTGGTGCTGGCACTGACGCATACTTATTCAGGGTATCCGGCAGTGAAAGAAGCCAAAGAGCGTGTTGCCCGCGGCGATATTGGCACAGTACGCAAAGTGTATGCAGAATATCCCCAAGGATGGTTGGCTAATCGCATCGAATTGGAAGGCGGAAACAATGCCGGCTGGCGCACCGACCCCAAACTGTCGGGAAAAGCAGGTGCCATGGGCGATATAGGTACCCATGCGTGGCATTTAGCCGAATATATTTCGGGCTTAAAAGTGACCGAACTGTGTGCCGAAATCAAGGCATTCGCTCCCGGACGCCCTATTGATGATGATGGTGCCGCCCTGTTGCGTTTCAACAATGGTGCCACCGGTGTATTGTTCGCTTCACAAGTTGCCGTAGGGGAAGAAAATGCGATTGCTATCCGCATTTATGGTGAAAAAGGTGGGCTTGAATGGCACCAACAGGAACCTAATACTTTATTGGCAAAATGGCTTGACAGACCCACAGAATTGATTCGCGTAGGAACAGGATTTATGAGCGATATTGCCAAACACAATACGCGCACGCCGGGAGGGCATCCGGAAGGCTACGTGGAGGCATTTGCCAATATTTACAGGAATTTCGCTTATACGGTTCGTGCAAAAATGAACGGCGAACAGCCCAAACCGGAATGGCTCGATTTCCCAACGGTTGATGACGGCGTTCGCGGTATGCAGTTCATTGAAACGATAGTAAAAGCAGGATACGACGACAGTCAGAAATGGGTAAAATGGATTCAATAATTAACAATTGACAATTAAAAAACATAAATAATTATGGCACGTTCAGCAACATTATGTACGCTTCAATGGGGAGACCTTCCTCTTGAAACAGTTTGTGAAAAAGCAAAATCCTTCGGATACGATGGATTGGAGTTGGGGATTCCCTCTCATTTGGATGTTCGGAATACCGACCCTGCTTATTATCAGGGAATTAAAGATTTACTGAAAAAGCATGATTTGAGTTTGTACGCCATTTCTGTCCACTTGATAGGTCAGGCGGTTTGTGACAATATTGATGTTCGTCACAAAGAAATCTTACCGGATTATATCTGGGGCGATGGCGAACCGGAAGGCGTTCGCAAACGCGCTGCCGAATATCTGATTCAGACGGCACACGCAGCCAAAGCATTGGGAATAAAAACGGTAAACGGATTTACGGGTAGTTCCATCTGGCACCTCCTGTATTCTTTCCCGCCCGTTTCCGTGAAAATGATTGACGACGGTTATGCCGATTTTGCGCGGCGTTTCAAACCCATCTTGGATGAATACCAACGCTTGGGTATCGGCTATGCCTTGGAAGTGCATCCTTCCGAAATAGCATTTGATACCTACTCTGCCCGTCGCGCTTTGGATGCCTTAAATAATCATCCGGCTTTCGGATTCAACTACGACCCAAGCCATTTGGGCTACCAGGGCGTGGATTATGTCGGCTTCATCTACGAATTTGCAGACCGTATTTTCCATGTGCACATGAAAGATGTGTATTGGAGCGATACCCCCAAACGAGTGGGGGTTTTCGGCGGACATGTTACTTTCGGCAACCCCGAACGCTACTGGAATTTCCGCAGTCTGGGACGTGGAAAAATCAATTTCGAGGAAATCATTCGCGCCTTGAATGCCATCGGCTACACGGGTCCGCTATCGGTAGAATGGGAAGACAGTGCTATGGACCGCGAACAAGGTGCCATCGAATCCTGCCAATTGGTGAAATCAGTTGATTTTAAACCATCCGCCATCGCTTTCGATGCTAACTTCGGAAAATAAGTGAATGTTAAAGAAAATAGCATATACGCTGTTTTTGCTGACGATTAGCGCAGCTTGTTTCGGACAATGGACTATGCCCGATTGTTCGTGGACGCGAAAGATGGGCGACCGCCCTGTTTATACCGACTTAAAGGCTTATGATTCGCCCGGAGTCTCGCCCGAAACGATGACTAAAAAAGGGATGCCGCTGGGCGGAATCGGCGCGGGGAATTTTATGTACAACCTGTCGGGGAGTTTTGGTCCATTCCAGATGAAACCGGGCATTTATGAAGAGCGTTTCCTGAAACAAGCCGCCTTTCATGTTCGCGAAGAAGTTAAAGGCAAAGCGGTCAGTTATACTTTGGCGACCGAAGATGTGTTGCCCGCGTGGAATAAATTGAAGAAGGGGGATGCCGATTACAGGGCGTTGTTTCCCAAAGCGACCTTCGACTACAAGGTCTTCCGGAGCAATATCTCCCTGCTGTATTTCAGTCCCGTTATTCGCGAAAATTACAGGGAAACGTCCTATCCCGTCGGTATGTTCCTTTTCAAAGTGAAGAACGACAAGGCGGAACCGGTCAAATTGTCGTTTATGTTCACGTTCCCCAATGCGCCGTATATTATTGGCGACGAATCGCAGAGCAATGCAAGCCCGTATAATAATTCCTGCCGCACCGGATTGTACAACAAAGTGGTGAAAAATAAATCGCTGACCTCTGTCGTGATGAGCGCGAATGATTATCGGAATACGCAGGAAACACAGCATACGAATTGGTGTATCGCCACTTCCCCGCAGGCAACTTACGTGGATTTGTGGGATGGTGAAGGCGATGGCAGCGACATCTGGGCGGATTTCGCGCAAGACGGCAAATTGTCGAACAAACGCTTATGCAGAAGCAGCGTAACGCCCAGCGGTGCTTTGTGCGTTACCGTTCAATTGAAGCCGGGCGAAGAGAGGGTTATTCCTTTTGCTTTATCGTGGTATTTTCCTACAATGTGCTTTGCCAGCGGTGCTTTGTGGCAGCGGCGATTTACAGAATATTTTCCAATCAACGGGCAGGACGATGCGGCATTAGCGATTGCCGCCGAAGGATTATCAGTCTATAAAAAATGGTTGGCTGCCGTGGATGCCTGGGTATTGCCGATTGCCGAAAACCCGAACTGCCCTGACTGGTTGAAAGCAGGTGCTTTGAACGAGTTGTACTACACTACTTTCGGAGGTTCGTTCTGGGAAAACGGCTGTTTGAACCGAGAAAAGAAAATCGGAAACCGTGCGGGGCAACACATATCGGGCGTGATGGAATGTACTGCCTATTCCTATTTTGAAACCTTTGACGTGCGCCACCACGTAGCGCGCGCCACGCGCGATTTATGGACACAAAACGAAAAGGATATTTTGCTGGCGTATTCAGACATCATCCGCTCAACCATCCTGGGCAGTTGTCCGCACGATTTGGGAGGTCCCAACCTTGACCCGTTTAATCACCCCGATTTGTATGTAACCCAATATGACGGCGGCGAAGGCAAGGAAACCACGCCCTGGTCGGAGTTCTCGCCGAAATTTATCCAGCAGGTGTTTATGTATTGGAAACAGTATAAGGACGATGCGTTTTTGGACGAATGTTGGACATCTATCCGGCGTTCTTTCATTTACCAGGTATCGACCGACAGGAATGACGACGGCATTACCGAAATGACAAGTTCCGAATACATCGAAAATAAATTATTGAACGCCGTATTGTGGATTTCTTCGTTGGAAGCCTTGAAGGAAATGGCGACGTATCGCAACGACACCGTGGTTTTGCTGCAAACCAACGAACAGTTGGCAAAAGCCCGTCCGAACAGCGAAAAACAGTTCTGGAACGAATCGTTGGGCTATTATCAGTACAACGAAACCATCCCTTTCTTGATGGCAGACGCGATGGTAGGGCAGCGATGCGCCGATGTGTTCGGACTTCCTGCCGCGCTGGACGAAAAACGCATGACCTCGCACTTTGAGCAATGCTTCGAGCGTTTGGTCAAGCCTTTAAAAGATTATGACGGCGACGGCATCGGCGATGTGGGTGCCGCAAACATATTGAATTTGCAAGGCGAGCCGGGCATCAAAACCAGCGAACACAAGCACGAATACGAAGTGTGGACGGGAGTCGCCTACAACCTCGCCGCCAGTATGTACCATTGGGGCAAACGCAGCGGCAAAGAAGACCTGAAAGCGAAAGCCCTGCTGACCGGCAAAGGCGTTTATATGCAATGCTGGCAGAATGAAGCGAACGGCTTTTGGTTTTCCTCGCCCGAAGCCCTGTGGTTCGACAGTTTGCCCAAAGCCAGAGGCTTGATGTATCAGCGCGCGCGGGGAATTTGGGAGTTGATGATGGAAGCAAGTGATAACTGACTTTGTCTGAACCGGGATTTTAGTAAGATTTTTAGGATTAACAAGATGAAAGGATTGGCAGGATTCCAAAAAAATTCTGCCAATCCTCCATCCTTTTAATCTTGAAAATCTTATTTAACAGATTGTTGTTTAAGCCATTTTTGATGCAAATCGTACCATTTGGGATTTGATTTACCCAATTTAGCAACTTGTCGGGGGTGGGCTAATGCAATGACATTGTACTTTTTATTGTCAATGGAGATTTCGATTGGTTTGCCATATTCTGTAAAATCAGATAGTTTTTCATACTGATTGGTAAATTTTGAAAGAAAATGTTTGATTGGTTGGTCGCCAAGAAGAATAATTGTGTCTGCTTGCGACTGTTTAAGTTCTGCCAATATTTCTGCTATTCGTTCGTCTGCAATAGTTGTGGGCACATTTGGCATATTATACCTTTGCAATTTGTTTATTTCTACATATTTGTCATAATTTCGTTCTAATGCCACCCTTTGGCTATCATTTTGACAAGAATAAGGCACTAAATCGCACAACCAAGCATTTTCTCTTTTCAACCCTAAGGGATGGAGAAAATCTGCATCCAAACATTTCCCCGAAGGTCCGTTAAAAGTACTGTTGGCAGGTTCCAAACGTCCTAATTCTTTTGGAATGTTGATAGCATTAATTATTTTTCTTGCTTCACTTTCATCTCCTGTCCAAAAGATAGACGGTTCACTTGCCACCGCTAATGCCTTGACTAAAACTTTACCGTTGGCATCACGCCACTTGGCGTGTACTGCGCTTGCGTAAACGCCAAGTACAAATACTTTCTTTGCGGTAGTGTCAGTTTGTCTGACTTGCTTCAACTCTTGCCCGAAAGGGAAAGCATAGTTTTGCCCTTGTAAGGACAACATAAAATTTGTTGCTAAAACCATAACTATTATTTTAAAATTGTTCATTATATTGCTTTTTTATTAGAGGTGCCCACATACACCACGTCGGTGGTGAGATTGGGATAAACGTGCAGTTTATCGGCATCAACTGTTTTTATGATTGAGCGGATTCGATGGCAAGTATTATTTTAAATATACTGCTCCATCTGCTATTGTTTTTATAGGCATCCAATGCACTTTCAGGCACATACAGCGTATCAACAACAGCATCAGGAAAACTAGCCACTAGTGTTGGCGGCGTAACAGCAAGGCAAAATACGGAGGTAAGACCGCGGCAACCGGAAAAAGCCCGATATCCAATGCTTGTCACGCTGTTACCAATGGTGACGGAGGTAAGACCGCTGCAACCGGAAAAAGCCCCATCTCCAATGCTTGTCACGCTGTTAGGAATGGTAACGGAGGTAAGACGGCTGCAACCGGAAAAAGCCACATCTCCAATACTTATCACGCTGTTACCAATGGTGACGGAGGTAAGACGGCTGCATTTGGCAAAAGTCCCCTTTCCAATGCTTGTCACGCTGTTACCAATGGTGATGGAGGTAAGATCGCTGCAATCGTAAAAAACTGTATTTCCAATGCTTGTCACGCTGTTAGGAATGGTAACGGAAGTAAGACCGCGGCAAAACTGAAAAGCATCCGTTCCAATGCTTGTCACGCTGTTAGGAATGGTGACGGAGGTAAGACCGTTGCACTGGAAAAAAGCCATATCTCCAATGCGTGTCACGCCCTCGTTGATGACCAACGTTTTAATAGCATCGCGGGAATAAAACCATGGCGGTAACTGATCCTGATACTGATAATCATAATTCCCCATCGCCCCCGTCCCGTTAACGGTAAGGACACCGTCATCGGTTAGCACTACCGTGGTACGTCCTGAAGTCCACGAACCTGTTGCTGCATTGGCAGCACCGGTGCCCAGCAACAATGCTGCTGCGGCACAAAAAGTAAAGAAGTTTTTCTTTTTCATAACTGAAATTTTTTTATGTTTTTTAAATTGTAAATTATCATTCTAATGCACAAAAAAGCCCACCGGCATCAAGGGGGCATATCCCCCTGTTGCCGGTGCAACTGACTATTTTTGAATAAGTTATTTTTAAAAATGATTGTAACTTGCTGATTATCAACAAGTTGGGGGGGGGGGGGGGGTACGTTCCTCGCAGGGTCTCCCCTATACTGCTATGTGCTAACTTTCTCATCATTTTCGGCGACAAAGGTATGTGATTTTTTTGATATGCGAAAGCTTTTTTAAAAAAAAAAAAAAAAATTTTAAATTTTG
>BNTT01000050.1 GCA_025996815.1 Bacteroidia bacterium | reverse complement strand
CGCTTTCGACAAAACGCCCATACGTGAGTTGCTTACCGAACAACGTCAATGCAATCAAAATGTCAAAGAACAACTAAATTTATTTGAATGTTAATTCTTGTTAAATATTAACGCAACAGCAGTAATGCAAAATAATTTATTCCTCTCTTTTGTTCGCTTCGTATTCTTCTCTATCAAGAAATGGAAACATATCGTCAATCGGAGGGGATATAATGCGTCCGTCCGGCAAGACCTTTGAGGACAATTTGGGTTCAAAATTCTGATTCGGGTCAATAATAATTTCACAAAACGCAGGTCCATCCTCTTCTATGAATTGGTGTAACTTGGAAATATCGTCAACAGAGCTTACCTTCATGTAAGGGATATCGTATGCAACAGCTATTTTTACTGCACTTGGAAAACTCAAACCATTCCCATCAGACACCCCCACGAGTGGAGGCTGAAAGATATTGGTTTGTGTTTGTCGAATGGAATGGTAACCGCTATTGTTTAGATATATTATTTTGATGTTCAAGTGATTATAAACAACTGTCTGTAATTCTTGCAAATTCATCTGAAAACTACCATCGCCATCCATACAGATTACTCGTTTCCCTTTTCGGGCAATGCTACAGCCGATGGCTGCGGGGAAGCCATAGCCCATTGCCGCACATCCCGAATTTGTAAATAGACGTTGATGGCGTTTGATGATTGCCGCTTGAAAGGTAATCACACAGGCACTTCCATTGCCACAGGCAACGACATCATCGTCTTTCAGTCCTTTGAAAAATTCAGACGCAAATATGTAGGGGTTTAACACCTCTTTGTTAGCATAATAGGAGGGCAAAACTGCCGGATATTTCACATTGATAGCGTGTGCCCACGCCAACCATTCTTCATGTTCTTGGGAGTGACAGACGGTCAAATCCCTTGACAGTAAATCGGTTACAACGTCTTTGAGGTTCGCCCATACCGGTAAATCGGCGGTAATCGTTGGCTTGGATAGTTCATTTTTATCAATATCAATAATTATTTTATACGCATTCGGCGCAAAATCTTTATAATTGTAACTAATTTGTCGGATATTTAAGCGGCAACCCAACACAAAGAGTAAATCAGCGTTTTGTACCACAAAGTTCCCCCCCCCGTGTACCGATACTTCCCGGTCGTCCGCAATAGAGCGGGTGCACATCTTCTATCAAATCATGCGCATTCCACGCCGTGACAACAGGCACTTGCAATTTATCTACGAGTTGTAGCAACTCCTCGTGGGCATCAGCCAAGCGGACACCTGTTCCAAGAAATACGACAGGGCGTTTGGCTTCTTTTAGTTTGTTGATAATGAGTGATGATGCTTTTTTATCATAAATAGGATTCTCAACCGCCTCTAATTCGCTTTGTTCGTCAAAAGTTTTCAGTTCATCTGTTTCAATCATCGCTGCCTGCACGTCCAAAGGGACATCCAACCACACGGGACCGCCTCTTCCGTTTTTGCATAAAAAACAGGCTTTCTCTAAATGGTAGCGTATGTCGTTCGGTTCCATGACGATATGTGCATATTTTGTCATATTAGAGACAGAGCCGACAATATCAAATTCTTGGTCGCCCAATTGTCGCAACGGTATGTCGGTTGCGTGTATTGTTGTTTCCCGTTTTACTTGTCCGGAAATGACGAACATGGGAATAGAATCCAACCATGCCCCTAAAACACCGGTAATGGCATTTGTTCCTCCGGGACCACTGGTGACACATACAGCGGCTAATTTTCCTGTCAACCGTGTATATCCTTCTGCGGCGATAGCACAGGCTTGTTCGTGATGGTTGTAGATACAGGTCAGTTTTTCATGATGTCCAAAAGCATCATTTAAGTGCATAGCACCGCCTCCGGTAATAGTAAAGAGGTGCTCTATTCCTCTTTCGGCGAAGAAGTTCGCAATGTAGTGAGCTACTTTTATTTTCATATTTTCAATTATTCAAGAAGTCAATAATATCTTTTATAGTTTTGCATTAGGCAGCCAACTTATAGCGTTGGACACTAAATGTTAATTTACCCCCCCCATGTTAATTTTTGTTAATATGCAGTCTATCCCATCAAACAATTCTTCTTGTGTGATATCCGTTAATTTATGCAATTCAAAAGCATCGTCAATAATAATCAACGGAAGCCCCTCTCCTGTGCGTTTTTTATCCATTTTCATGGCGGACAATATTTGTTCCTTATTGAAATATTCCGGCTTCAATTTGCATTTCAGACATTTCTGCAATAGATTGGTGTACCAACTATCTGCTATTTCTTTTGCCAACAACCCTCTTTTCACAGAGATGATATTGGCAAAAATCATTCCTATTACAACGGCAATACCGTGTGGGATAGCATATTCAGAGCTTACCTCAACGGCATGCCCTAAACAATGCCCATAGTTTAATAGATTGCGTTTCCCTGAATCAAATTCATCGTCTTTGATGTACGAATACTTGATGTTCAGACTATTTCGCACAAGTGGCTGTAGCACTTCCTCATTATTTTTCTCTTTTTCAATGGTGTCAATGGTTTTAATGATGGATTCTATATTCCGGCTTCCACCCATAAGGTGCAATTTCACAATTTCGCCCATGCCGCTATAAAAATCAGTAGAGGTTAATGTTTTCGTAAATGCTACATCTATATAGGCTTTCGTGGGCGGATAAAAACTGCCTAACAAATTTTTGAATGATTTATAGTTCAAAGAAGTTTTACTTCCCAAACAGCTATCAGCCTGCGCCAACAAAGTGGTTGGTATAAACACCCAATTGATTCCACGGTATAAAATGGAAGAAAGAAAACCCGTCACATCCTGTGTAATACCGCCTCCAAACGAGATGAGGGTCATGTTTTTTTTCGCATTGTAGCGCATAACGGTATCACACAATTGCAACACGGCATTCATGTTTTTGTTGGTTTCTACTGCGTCAAATACAACGATTTCGTCCGCTTTGAAATGCTTAGTCAGGATTTCGTTATAGCAAGCCAATACATTTTTATCAATAACGACTACCTTTGGGGTGAGTGCCGACAATTCCTCCAGAAAACTGAAATTTGTACTAAAATAAAGCGTGTAATCTTTGATTTTCGATTGAACATCTATTTGCATGTGTATCCTCCATCAATTAAAATTGTTTGACCTGTAATGAATGTATTCTGTTCCGAAGCCAGAAAATAGACCAAATTGGCAATCTCCTCAGGCTCAGCTAAACGCTTCAAAGGCAGCTCGGATGCAATCGTCGCTATTTCTGTGGCGGAATTATTTTGTTGTGTAAGTTCCGTGTTAACAAAGCCCGGCGCAACAGCATTGACCAAGATATTGGGAGCCAATTCCAATGCTAAGGTGCGGGTGATACTATTGACAGACGACTTGGTGGCAGCATAGCCACTTCTGCCTTCTTTTGACACAAAACTCCAAATAGAACTGATGTTTACAATTCTACCTACGCCTGTTTTACTCATTTTGTTCTTTAGACATTGTATTATTTTGACGGGAGCAATTAAATTGATTTGTATCATTTCTTGGAAAACAGCACTTTGCAAATTTTCTAAAGTGGCTATCGTGTTAATTCCCGCATTATTTACAATAACGTCTATTGTCCCCAAAGCCTTGCAATAGTCGGCAATCGAATCGTCATCGCTCAAATTCATCTCTGCGCGAGTGGGGGCAAACACCGTATATCCTTTGTCTCGAAATGTGTTGGCAATTGCCAAGCCAATTCCTCTACTTCCACCTGTTATTAAAGCTACTTTCTCCATTATTTCGTGCAATTTTAGTATTTATATAAAGTGTCGGTAATAAATTCCAGCTCAATATCCTTCTTCAAAACGGGTAGCACTTGATTGACATTTGCATTTATCTCCTCTCCTTGGCGTTTGGCAAAATCGTATTCCATTTTTGACAAATAATAATTTGTTTCGCGGTTGGGAGAATAGCCGTCAAATCCGGCTAAGGCAACGCTTTTGATGCCTGATTTGAGCAACACTTTCAAGAGCATCAGAAATGAGTTATCTATAAAAACAGCCTCTCTGTCGATAAGTGTTTCGTAATCAAGCGTATAGTCAAATGAACCGGCAGACTTGGACACATTTGAGGTCGCTATTATCTTGATGCTATTTCCTAACTCACTGATAGTGGTCGCTTGTTGCACATATCGCTTGGAATTGGTTAGAAATAAATAACTTACATCGAAGAACTTGGGGATAAAATTGATGGCAATAATGGTCGGATTATTTTTGCCGATATACGTGTTTATTTTCTCTAACTCATTATTTATACTCGTGCCGGGACCGATAAGGAGTAGCTTTTTGTCTTTCAACTCGCCTGACAAGGATTCATAATCCTCTTTGTCGTTATGCGTATTTTTCTGATAATCAACATATAACTGTTCTATGATTGCCTTGTCATAAAGTAATTTAGCCTCTCCTGTTAGCTTTTTTAATATCGCATTAATCGCTTTTACGGACACTGTTTTTTTTGCTAACAGGTAAGAAACATACTCGGGGTGGCAATCATTGGAGGCAGCAATAAAAAATTTCATGGAGTAGCCCCACGGTGTCTGCTTAAAGATATCCAATATATTGACATCTATGGCTTCCAGCATTTGACTGATGTCGTACTGAGCACCGCAATGTTCATTCATATACATGGCTAACAACTCGGTCGGCGCATTACCTGCCCCTTTTCCCATGCCAAACACAGAGCCGTCAACCAAAAGCGTGCGGTTGGATTGACCATGTTTATCAAGCAATTCGATACAATTGGAATACGCCAACTGAAAATTATTATGCGAATGGTAGCCAATGCCGATGCCATCTGCCAAATGCGTATCCATCATCTCATAGTAATGAAACAAATCACTCTTGTGCAGCAAGCCGTAAGTATCGACAATGGATAAGGCAAACGGTTTTACCCCATTGACCAAACCGATTAGCTCTTTCAGTTCATCATCGTTATAACTGGTGATTGAAACCGCTTGGGTAAAAACTTTATATCCCAAATCTTTGATTTCTTTGCAAAAAGCCAAAGCTTCGTGCATGATATGCTTCTTGAAAATGACGCGAATACCGTCGAAAAAACTATTTTCACGCGGTTGAATATTGGAAATAGCGCACGTGCCAAAGTCAATCATCCCCACCACTTCGGTAGTCTGCTTATCCAAACCGCCATAGATTTTCCCTGCACTTTCCGTATTCGGGAAAATGCTCCGATTGATGTCAAACGGTCTTCGTTGGTCAAGAAAACCGACTTCGATATAATCTGCATGGGAAGACACTACCCGTTCAAAAACATTCACCAAGGTGTCATGCCCAAACTGCCAGTCATTGATGTATCCACCGTCACGAAGGGTGCAATCCAATAAAGCTACATTTTTTTTCATGCTTTGCAAGTAAAATTATTGTATTGCTTGTCCGTAAGTCTTGCACACATCGCAAAATTTATGTTGCATTTTTCTATCCACTATTGTTTGCAGCGGTGTACGCAAGTAATCAATGTCAAACGTATTTATATCATCATAGGTTTGGCAACATAATTGTATCTTGCCGTTGCAATCAATCACAACCTGCTTGCTTTGATAAACACAGGGCAATTTTACTCGCTCCGGTGTACTGCTTACATCTAAAACCGCTTTGTTTATAAATAAATTTTGTAATTCCTCCAAATGCTTCACCGGCTTATGGTTATAGTGGTCGATTTTTCGTTCAACGGGCACAAAATAAGCCACTATATCATGCAAAATAAAATCAAGCTCTTGGCACAAATCTTTCATTTTTTGCCAATCTTCACCCAAATTATTTAAATATTTGTGGTAATTTACTTCCACTTTGGTTGTTAATTTATATTTATCAATGAGATATCTTATGCGATACAGATTTGATTTTACAAGATTACTATTTCCGCCCGTGTGAGTTGTGGCGTATGTAGCTTGATAGTAGCCGGATAACGATATTCTGAGCCAATCCGGATTGGCACGCAAGGCGGCATCTATGCTTTTTTCTAAACTCATATTGCTCGACAAGGCGGTGTAAATATTTTTTTCTTTCAAATGCCTAACAAAATCAGCTAAATTCGGATGTAAAAAAGGCTCCCCCCAATTGTATAACGGCAAGGACATCAAATTTTTCTCTTCACTTTGTATTTTTTCAACAATATCCTTAAACAGAGCAATATCCATAAATCCCTTTATGCCATTCTGTGGCGAATTGCCACGCGGACAACTCGGACAAACCAAGTTACACGCTCCCGAAATTTCAATAAGATACTCTATATTATTTGATGTTGAATAAAAATCGGCATCTTTGATAAAGCCCAGTTTAAGCAAATAGGGTTCCATTTTGTTTACAGACGTGGGTGCTCCCAACATCACAAACGGCTTTTTGTCGATGTATTGTTCCAATACAGAGGGGTTGGAAATGGGTAATCCATTCAATTGTGTACCTTCCAATTGCGGGTTTTTGTCCAAAAAACCTTTTACGGCAATGCCCTGCTCGCAGCATTTTTTGTGCACACAATCCCCGTAATAACCGGCACCCCAAATGTAGACATCCCGATCCTTAATCACACTTTGCAACTCGCTGAAAACCAATCTATTCATAACTTAAAATTGTTTTGCGGAATCCCTCATCAATATCAATGGTCGGATTCCAATTTAATGTTTGTATTTTTTTTATCACTAACGAAGCATGAGTGCTTGAAGATACCAAATAATCATCCCCAACTCGCACTTGCCGCACCACTTTCAACTGTTTCTCAGGAAACAAAGACACCAACTTTTCTGCCAATTCAAGAATCGTTACTTCTTGCATTGGATTAGCCATATTATAGGCTTCGCCGTTTTTCCCGTCAAGCAGGATTTTGAAGAAAGCAATTGTGGCATCACTCAAATAGCAAAAAGCACGCGAAGCACTGCCATCACTCTTCATCACAATGTCTTTATTCTCAACAATATCCCGCACAAAATCCGCAAACACGCGCCCGTCATTCAAATCCATTCCCGGTCCATACGTGTGAGCCGGACGAACTATTTTAACCGGAGTGTCATATTGGTGCATGTAAGAAACACAAATATTTTCGCCCATCCGCTTTCCTTCGCCATAGCACGACCGCACATTCATCGGGTCGAGATAGCCATAATCCGTTTCGGTAATATCCGTAACACTCTCATCTATCCGCCCATAGACTTCTCCGGAACTAAAATAAAGAAATGACTCCACCGGATTTTGCCTTGCCAACTCACACAGATTGATAGTGCCCGTCACATTGGCATTCAATGTGCCCACAGGGTCGATTCCATAGTATTTGGGGCTTGCCTGACTCGCTGCATGAACAATAAAATGAACCCGCTCGCTCACCTGTATCGGATGGCAGACATCTTGCACAATGAATTGCAACTGTCGATTGTCCAACAAATGCGCAAATCGCTTCTCCGCCTTTTCTTTATTTCTGACCACAGCCAACACTTTCAAATTCTTCACAACATGGCTATCAATGAGAAACAGCAACGTTTCAACCATATAAGCCGGAAGAAAACCATTTGCACCGGTCATCAATATCGTCTTGCCTTCAAACCGCTGCCAATCAACGTCAGTAGCCACGATGCGCTCTAAATCCTGATGTATAATTTTGTTGGGGTGCATAGTTATATTGCAAATTGCTTAATGATATCTGCATGCTTTTCCTTATGTAAAAAGAAATAATTTGTTTCAATCGTATTTTCATCGACCAAATCAAATTTACACAATTTAACAATTGGGGGGGGGGGTGAATTTAATTTGTGTTTAGAAATTGCTGTTTCTCCTAAAATAACATACGGCGCATAATCTAACTGCCTGAAAAGCTCAATAATTTGATTGGGGTGATAATTGAATTTCGCCGACCATTTGCGCAACATTTCTGTGAAAATAATTGGTTTATGCTTTTTCAAAACATTCATACCGCCCTTGAAAACAAATAGTTCGGCACCTTCAACGTCACATTTAATAAAATCTATTTTCGCATTTTCCTTTTCAACATAACCATCCAAAGTCGAAACCTTTCCTTTCAAAACTTGAATGTTTTCTTTGTCTGCCACATTTGTTAAACTGGCGTTTCCGGAAATGGTTGGGTCAAAGAAAAAATCTAAATCACCTGCCTTATCAGAGAATCCAAGATTGTGAGAGATAATGTTTCTCAATCCATTTATTTGAAGATTTTTTTCCATCCACTCAAATGTCCAAGGCACGGGTTCAAACGTATGAACAGTGGACAATGGGCGCGCTTTTGCAACGTGCAACGCATACCAGCCAATGTTGCCTCCTATATCAAAAACGGTATCACCGTCTTTAATTAACTGCAATTGCATATTTAATTCTTCGGTTTCATAATCCCCCAAATTAAGTATTGCCAATGGCAGTGACCGATTTTCTCCGCGAGCACACGCAAATTTGATTTGAGAATTTCTACACGTAAAAACCACGGAGTCATCCTCAATTTCTATCTTCGACACATTCGTATCTTTGATAAATTCCGAATAATCCCATAGATAATCGTGAATAGAATAGATTTTTTCAAAATACTCCCATTTTGTTAAATCTCCACTCAAAAACGCTTTTTTCTGACTTGATAACTTATTCATATTAAACAACTTTATTAAATAATTTCTGATTCATCAAAATTGATGCGCTCTTCTTCTATCACCAGCGGTCTGTTCATAATTCGCGCATTCATTGCCATCACATATTCGCCGATGAAACCGATAAAAAACAACTGCAAAGCACCCACAAAAAAGACACCAATGATAATCGGCGCACTCCCTGCCGAAAATGAATCCCATGCAACTAATTTATATACAAGGTAAAACAGTGCCACACATAAAGATATGGCGGACGTTGCGAAGCCTGCAAGAGTGGCAATGCGCAGTCCTATTTTTGTATAAGAAGTGAAACCAACCATTGCGGCATCGTAAAGAAGATACCAGCTGCTTTTTGACTGTCCAGCCTTACGCTTTGGCTGCTCATATTCAATATCTTTGCGCTTAAAGCCAAGTTCCGCCACAATACCGCGCAAAAAAGGTGTCGGGTCGTGCAAATTGCGAAGCACATCAACAAACGATTTATCGTACAAACCAAAACCGGTAAAATGCTCAATTTGCTCAACGGCAGACATCTTTTTGATGGTCTTGTAATAACAGGTCCGAAAAAACCGCATCACTTTATTTTCTTTACTTGTCGTCTTAATGCCCGACACAATCATGGCTCCCTTCTCCCATTCGGCAACAAAAGAGGGAATCAACTCTACCGGGTCTTGAAAATCACAGCACAAGCAGACGGTGCAATCCCCGGTGGTTTGACAAAGTCCATGGAAAGGTGAATTGAGCCATCCAAAGTTTTTTGCATTAAATATCGCTTTAATGCGCCGATTTCTCTTGCAGATTTCCCGCAAAAGAGGGCGTGTGTTATCCGTAGAATGATTGTCGATAAAAACCAACTCATAATCATAGCCGAACAAATCCTTTTCGAAAACATCAACGACCGCCTTGCTAATCGGCACCACATTCTCTTCTTCGTTGTAACAAGGGATTAGAACACTGATTTTTTTAGTATGACTATCAGACATATATTTTTCTTTTTGCGACTGCAAAGGTAAAACTTTTTTTCCAATTGTGCAAATAATTTCAATGCAGAAAAATAATCATAGCATACACCGCCAAAAGGAGGCTGTCGAAGCGGTCTAAAAAGCCGCCGTGACCGGGCAGGACTTTGCCCGAATCTTTGATGTTCAGGGTGCGCTTAAACAGCGATTCTATTAAGTCGCCCCACACGCCCAAAAGGGCTGCTAACAGTGCCATTGCCAGCCACTTATAGAGGTGGATGGATGGCTCGTAGCCGGCGAAGGCGAATGCCGACAGGCAGGCGAAAACCAAGCCGCCCCAAAAGCCTTCCCACGATTTTTTCGGCGAGATGCGCTCTATGAGGCGGTGCTTGCCAAAGTTCATCCCGATGAGGTAGGCGCCCGTGTCGTTTAGCCAGATGAAGACAAAGAGTGCCAGAAGGAAAATCGGGGTATAGTTGTCCCCTACCCCACTGAAAGCCACATAATTAAGCATCGACAGGGGCAGCGCGATATAGATTTGTCCGAGAAAAACGGTTGCCAAATGGGCGATATGGTCCGAATTTTTGACATAGAGTTCCGCAACCAGCACGCTCACAAGATAGGCTAAATACAGTCCAAAAACCGCTGTGGAGTGCCACGCGCCATTTGCAGCAACGAAACTCGCCGCAAAGAGTATTAACCCACCCACGCAGTGATGCAAACGATTGATTGATGCGCTTTTATGCACATTCAGCAAGCCATAGAACTCCCACAGGCAACCGACTGTTACCAATGCAAACAGTGCCCCAAAGGTGCAGCCCCCGCCAAGGATGCTGCCCAAAATGACCAGCACATAAACCAATCCGGTGAGCGACCGCGTTATCAGATTTTTCATCATGCGAGTGTGTTTTATCGTGTGTTTTATCGTGTTTTTTTCAGAATTTATAATTAAACCCAAAACTGCAGATTTCGTTCACCTGCAAATAGTGCCAATCGGGGTCGCGTGGTCTGCCGGGCGAATCGTCGAAGCGTACGTAGAGATGGAAGCGCGTAGACAGGAAGCGATTGAGGCTCATATTCAGTGTGTTTTCCGACTCCACCAGCACCTGCCCATAGTTGGTAAAGTATTTCAGACGCGACGTAAATGTGATTTGGCGGTTAAAGTTGATGACCACGTTGGCATTCAACGACGACCCGAAATTGACCAGATAATGCTCGCCCTGTTCAATCCCATAGCGCGCCGGGTCCACCTCGTCGTCGGCAACATAGGTGTATTGCACCGCCAGCGGGGATATATCTGCCGACACCGTCGTTTTTTTGTACTTGTCCTTCGGGTACTTTTTTTCATAGTAATATTTCATCCCCAAAATACCCATATTGATATTCAACGGCGAAAAGAGTGAGCCGGTCCAGACGGAGGAGTTTTCGTTGTAGGCACGAAACAGGCGCGTCTTGATTTCCAAGTTCGTTGAATACGACCAATGACTGCTGGCTGCCAACCCAAAATCGCCATAATAGCGCACCAAATCTTCGCCAAACCGGGTGCCGTGCACGGTGTCGTTGGGATTGGTATAGAGGCTCAACTTCCACTCAATGAAGTTGTTAAGTGAAAGTTTGTTTTTTTTGTAATTCGCCGTAAAATTTTGGACACTCTGCATATTCAGGTTTCCCACTCCGCCGTTATACCAGTTTGTAGAGAGGTAATTCTGCGAAAATTGCAACATACTGCTCCCGCTCGTCACCCAATACCGCCGCTTGGGCACGAAATGGGCATCAACCGTGTGCTTGTCTAATTCGTGTTCTACGGTAAAAATGTTGCGTAAAGGACTTGCTTCCAGCGGTTTCTCTTCTTCCACATACCCCGGCAAGTCGCTCATATCATACCGCGCGGCAGCCAAGTTATTGGTCCACAGGGCTGCGTGTTGCGCCTTTTTCTGCCAGTCCGAACGTTGCAGAAACGTCTCTACGGGCGGGCTTTGCAATCCCGCGAGGTCTGACCGGCTCTCGTTGGTGGGGATAGAATCCACCGTCAAGCCGTCCATTTTCTTTGCCATTGTCAATGAAAAAGTATCGGCGGGCAGGGGCGTTTCGAGCGGAAACGCAAATTTCCCGTCAAAAATCAGCGGCATAAAAATGGGGCTGACAGGATATTCCGCCTGCGCAAAGCCCACCGCCGGAAAAATCACCACCATGCAAAGCAACAAACAGGTTTTCTTCATCATCTAAATCATCTAATTGAATTGGGCGACAAAGTTACGCATTTTTTCGCACAAAACAAGCACCTCCGGTAAAAAAAAGAGGCTGTCTCAAAAGGGCAGCCTCTTTTTTAAAAGATTTAAGCAGCCATATTTATCTGTTGCGGATAAAAATCAAGAATTGATTTTAGCACAGCCAATTTTGGGCTAATAATCCGCTTGGGTGCGGGATTATTGGTATTATTGGCTTTTTTGTGCATTTTACCCAAGTTGAAAGCTATAGCGAAGATGGCAAAGTCCATTTTTACTTTGTCGCCTCCAAAATGTCTGAACCGGTTGTACTGTTTGTTGGCTTTTGTTTGCCCGAAGACCGCCTCCGGTTCTATCGGGCGTTTGCTTCGGTGCATCAGCCCTTCCGGCGAGGTGAGCAGCTCCCGCGACTTTTTTCGATACGCATTTAATTGGTGGTTGATTTCGATTCTTCTGTTGCCTTTGGCATTGTTACACAGGCATTTAAGTGGACAGCCTTCACAGTTTTGGGCTTCATAATAGCTCACATTGGATACAAACCCATTTTCCGATTTGCGGGTTCCCTTTCCAACGTTCTCTAAGTGCTGCCCCATCGGACAGACAAAGTAGTCTTTTGCTGCGTTATAATACAGATTTTGTGCAAGAAAAGCATTGGTTTGGAACGACTTTTTTTGTTCCTTGTGAAACATCGGATATTTTACAAAGCCCTCTATATCATTGATTTCCATATATTTATAATTTTCTTCGCTGCCATATCCGGAATCGCCTACGACTTTGGCAGGGAATTTTTTGTAGCGCTTTTCAAACCCGTTCATAAAAGGCTTAAAAGTGAGGTAATCGGTCGGATTGGGATAAAAATCATAATGCGTAATAAATTGATTTTCAGTCCCTATCTGCACGTTGTATGCCGGTTTTAATTGTCCGTTCATCATGTGGTCTTCTTTCATCCGCATAAAAGTGGCGGCGGGGTCGGTCTTGGAATAACTGTTGCGATTACCCAAGGTTTCAAGGTGCTTTTCGTATTCTTCTAACTTGGGTAAGTACTTGTCTTCTACGGTCTTAATCGCTTTTTGTTCTTCTTTGCTACGGTTTTCTCGATTGATGGCTGCAATGCGCTTTTTCAGTTCTTCGGAATTGATGGGCGTAGGAGGCTCATCATCGGCTTGATTATCCCCTGCAATGCCTTCTTCCACCTGTTGGAGCACTTGGCGTATTTTTTCTTCTAATTTCACTTTGTGTTTTTCCACACTCTTACGCCAAACAAAGGTGTATTTATTTGCTTTGGATTCTATTTTGGTGCCGTCCACATAAACCACATTTAAACTTAAATGTCCCATCTCCACCAAAAGCGTAATGACCTGTGTAAAAAGTTCATGGATACTCGCTTTCAAATGGGTCGAACGAAAGCGGTTGATGGTATTATGGTCGGGAATGTGATTGCCGGAAAGCCACATAATCATGCGAGGGTGGTAAGCACTGCATCCACCGCCTTGATACCCATCCATAATAGAACGAATATCCAAATTATCCACCACTTGATTAACAAGGCGGGCAGGCGAATCCTCCGGAATTTTCTCATCTAACCGCGTCGGGAACAAACTGATTTGTCCTTGACTGTAATCCTTAAATACTACTTTTGCCATAATGCTTATATCTTTGATTTGCAGATGCAAAGGTACGAAAAATAGGGGAATATTAAATATATATAAAAATGAGGCTGTCCTTTTGAGACAGCCTCTTAATTGGTCTTCAAGACCTAACAGGTTTAATTCACGCCCTATTTGAAACAGAAGGCGGGGCTGATGCCCACTTCCTTTGCTGCTTTTATTACGGCAATCGCGGAAATGCCTTCAAGATCTATCGCGCAAAAGTATTTGTCGGTATGGGGAGTGATGTATAGGCGGATGTAATCGGGATTCCAATAAGGGTCGATGAAACGAAAGCGGGTATTAATGGGAGCATCGTAATGCAGATATTCATCACCCTTGTAGGGTTTTCCGTAGACAATCGTAAAGTTAAAGGTGAGATGGCCGGGTGAGGCCATCCAGTATCGTGCTTCAGTGTCTGTTTTAGGCGTCAGATATTTAAACGTGAACCAACCCAGCGGAGCGTATTTTTTGCGGCGCGCGTCACTTGTGTAGTACTCAAGCCGTGCCTGACCCGCCGAAGGCTCCCACTGTTCAACCCTATATTTCCTTTCGCCAAACATTTCAAATTCGGTGGGGATCCAGAGTGGGTCATCAAGCAGGTCCGCCCCCGTTCCGTTGCTTAGTGATCCATTTGCCATCTGGCGCTTGGGTGCCCATATCATATCACTGACCATAGTACGGTCCATCAACAGGGAATTTGCAAAAAAATCATACGTCATAGTTCCGATAAAAGCCCTCACGTTGCTTTGCGCATAGCCGCCTTGGTTGGTAGTAGTTTGCGCCTCTCTAAACATAGCCAGATTAGTAATCGGAACATTCTGGAACTGGAACACCAGATGGTCGGGGGCATTGGGATTATTCACCAGCCCGCCGTCGCGCTTAAATGAATTGATGCCTACCACTATAAGGCGCCTGAGATAGTGCATGCCGTCATCGAATGTGAATATCTCTTGGTTCTCGGGAAGATAAGTTCCCCCGGTGGGAGGCGGGTCGAGATAGTCGCCGAGGCGGATTATCTTGGAAATGTCGTCGCCCGGATACGTGTAGCCAACCAGCTCGTGCAGTTGCTTAAGGACAGAAACAAACCCCCTTTGACCACCAAGAATAAATTTTTCACCAATGTTCTGGCTTGCCGGCCGGTATAAGCGATAGCGGACAATCGCAACCTTACTTCGGGGGCTTATCTTCCTACCGGGTTCCTGAAAGGCAAGCCAGTAATCCCCGGTATGAACATTCTCGCTAATCCTCAATACCAGACTTTTCTTTTCGGGATTAAATTCCGCAGTGACACCCGCTGCTAACTCGGTCGACGACGATGCTTCATTTCTATACAGATAGAATTGGGTGCCGCTGAGGTAGCTCGTCGACAAAGTAATATTCAGTGCGTCTTGCTCATCCGGGAAACTCTCAAACTTAACGGGGTAGAAAACGGGGGCGGTAGGAGGAGGAGGGGGAGGAGGGGGAGGAGGGGCACTATTCGTAACCGTAACCTTAACCCGACTGCTTTCAAGCATATCGGGTATAGTCATAGTAATCCAGTAGTCCCCGAGGGGAATATCCGTCCTAGCGCCGCTTATGTGCACAGTTGCTTTATATGTGTCGCTGGAGTAGAACGTTTCTAAGGCTCCTCTGCCCGTGCCCGTGGCCGCGGTTAAGTCATTACCACCGGTTTCCGCATCGTACACTCTAATTCTGACAAGCGGCGTGTATCTCTCAAACTCTTCTAACTCGAAAGCCACATTTCGATCCGGTAAGACTTGGTTTATTTTAAATTTGGGAGCGGGGGTGGTTTCGGGCGCGGGGGCGGCGGTGGCATCGTATCTGTATATCTCTGTCATTTCCGCACTGTTTAGCATACCCGGTGCTACCGCGATGGCTCTCACGGTTCTCGTGGGTGCCCCCGAGCTAATATTTGCAAAAATGGGGGATGTATAGAGGGAGGTATAGGCGGTGGGGCTTGTCGCGGGGGGAGTCCCGTTGACGGTGTAATAGATTTGCGCCCCCGGCGTGTTGGAAGAAATGTATACTGTCGGGATGGTAGAGTAGGCTCCTCCCGGCGGAATGGTGGTGGGGGTGGCAACCTGAGGGAGCGGAGGCACCACCGCGGTGGGATTGCTGGTTACGCTTCCGGTATATCCGGCGCGGGTCACTTCCACGGTCATGGGTGAACCTCCATCTGCAACCGCCACGGTATAGGTTGAACTGTTTGTCCCAACATCCACACTGCTCCGTTTCCAATGGTAGGTGATGGCTCCGCTTCCGCCAAGTAACGATATATTTGCTGTGAGGGTGTTGCCGATTGCCGCGGTGCCGTTAATGCTTACGGTGCCTGTTAAGGGAGGGATGGGAACAGGAACAGGACCGACTGCAGTGCTGGTTATGCTTCCGGTATTTCCGCTGCGGGTCACTACCACGGTTAAGGTTTTACCTGCATCTGCAGTCGTCACGGTATCGGTTTGACCGATTCTCCCGGAAATATCCACGCCATTCCGTTTCCACTGGTAGGATATGGTGCCGCTGCCGACAAGGTTCATTATATTTGCGGTGAGGGGTTGTCCAACTTCCGCGAGACCGTCGATGGTTACCGAACCCGTTAAAATGGGGAGGATAACTGCCGCGGTTGGATGGCTGGTTACGCTACCGGTATATCCGGCGCGGGTCACTTCCACGGTGAAGATTTTACCTAAATCGGTAGCCTTCAAGGCATAGATTGGACCGTTTGACCCAACATTCACCCCGTCCCCTTTCCACTGGTAGGAAATGTTTCCGCTTCCACCAAGGCGACTTATATTTGCTGCGAGGGTTTGGTCGACTGCCGCGGAGCCGTCGATGCTCACCGAGCCTGTTAATGCGGGGGTAACAACAAGTGGTACGGTTATACTGGCGGTTCTGACTCCGGTATATCCGGCGCGGCTCACTTCCACGGTGATGACTGCACCGGCATCGGCAGCCGTCAAGGTATAGACCGGACTGTTTGTCCCAATATTCGCGGAGCCCCGTTTCCACTGGTAAGAAACGGTTCCGCGTCCGCCAAGAGACGCTGTATTTGCAGAAAGGGGGTATCCCACTAACAAGGTGCCGGTGATGCTTACCGAGCCTGTTAAAGCGGGGAAAGCGGTATATGGCGCCGTCAACACCGCGCTGTTTACCATCGTTGCTTTTGTCGCGATGGCTCTCAGGGTGGTACCCATGTTTACCGTAATGGGGGTGCTATTGTTATAGACGGTGCTGCTTGTCGTGGGGATAGTTCCGTTGAGGGTGTAATAGATGGTCGTCCCCGGCGTAGAGGAAGCAAGGCGTACCGTCTGGGGTCCGGCGTAGGAGCCTGCCCCCGGATTGGCGGTGGGGGTAACAACCGTGCCGGTAGGAGTATAATCCGCTATCAGCATTGCGCTGGCGGTCATGCCCGTCTTCACCGCGATGGCTTTCAAGACGGTTCCCATGCTCACCGCAATGGGGGTGCTATAGACGGTGCTGGTGGTTGTGGGAACAGTGCCATCGACGGTGTAATGGATGGTCGCCCCCGGCGTTGTGGTAGCAAGGCTCACCGTCTGGGGTCCGGAGTAGGTGCCTGCCCCCGGAGTGGCGGTGGGGGTGGCTACGATTTCTAACACGCCGCCGCCGGTGCCCCCGCCGGTGCCGCCACCGGTGGTGGTGCCATCCGGCTTCACCGTGAGTTTCAGCCGCCCGCTCTCGGCATCAAGAGGTGCGTTGGTGGCGGTGATATAGTAGTCCTTCGCCGGCACATCGCCCGTGCCGGATGTCAGCCACAGTAACGGACTGCTGAGGGTGGCGGCTATGTCGCCCTCCAATATGGCATTGTCCATCGTGGTATAAACCGTCCATGTAGTCGTATTCGAATAAGCAGTGGCGTTGGTGAGGGTAAAGTCCACGCCCGACTGTGTGGCGGCGGTCTTTTCAATGACAGCAGAGGCAACTTTCGGGGTCGGGGTTACGCCCGGCACATACGCAGAAACCAAGACCCTCAGCCGCCCGCTTTCAGTCTTTCCGGCATCGGTAACTGTAATCCAGTAATTCTCGTTGGCTACATCCGAAGAATGAAACAGGGTCAAGGTGTTGTTTGCGCTGTTGAAGTTCGGGGTTATGCCGGGAGCCGTCGTGGTGCCTGCCTGCGAGGTATAGACCTTCCATGTTGTAGCCCCTATCCCATACAGGTCGCCGTTGTCTATGATAAAGTTGACGCTTGCCTGCTGGGGAGAGGTTTTTACATAATTTGAAGCGGATACTATGGGGGTCGGTGTTACGCCCGGCACATACGCGGTAACTATAAGCCTCAGCCGCCCGCTGCTTTCGACAGCGGGAGCAGCGTTGGTGGCGGAGATATAGTAGCTCGCCGCTGTTATATCACCTGTGGAGGATGTCAGCCGCAGTGTTGTGCCGATGAGACTGGCGGTTACGTTGCCGTCCAATCCGGCGCCTGTCGCCGCGGAATAAACCTTCCATATAGTCGTACTCGTATAAGCAGGGGTATTGCTCAGAGGAAAGTTCACGCTTGGCTGTGTGGCGATGGTCTTGGCAACAACAGCAGAGGAAGTAATCGGGGTCGGGGTCTGTATCACGGGCGGCGGCTCATACGCGGTTATCGTGAGCATGAGCCGCCCACTTTCCGCTTTGCCGGCAAACCCGCCTTCGGTGGCAGTAACCCAGTAACTCCCTGCGGGAACATTCACGCCGTTCACGTCTGCCAGCACCAAAGACCCGGAGAATAGAGACGCGCTGATGTAAGTCGCTTCCGTGCTGCTTGCCTGCTCGGAATAGACCTTCCATGTATATGTCCCAGACGAGTAGACGGCGGCATTATCTATGGCAAAACTGATTGTCGGCTGCGAGGCGGAGGTCTTGGCAAGGATGGGAGTGGAGGTCGTGGGGGTGGGTGTCACGCCCATGGTATAATCAACAACCGTGAGGCGCACCCGCTCACTTTCTATTTTGCCGGGTACGGTGGCTGCCAGCCAATAGTTC
>BNTT01000049.1 GCA_025996815.1 Bacteroidia bacterium | reverse complement strand
CCCACAGCAGATTACCACCTTATCTAAAAATGAAATTTTTGTCTTTGGCAGCAACCTTGCCGGTCATCATGGCGGTGGAGCAGCCCGCTTGGCAATGGATTGGGGTGCCATCTGGGGGCAAGGCGTTGGGTTGCAAGGACAAACATACGCCATCCCAACCATGTTTGACAGTGTAGAGAAAATTAAACCCTACGTTGACGAATTTTTGGCTTTCGCAAAAGAGCATTCGGAGTTGGAGTTTCTTGTAACTGAAATTGGTTGCGGCATTGCAGGGTGGACGGTAGAAGACATTGCACCGCTGTTTTGTGAGGCGGGAAATGTGGAAAATGTGTATTTGCCGGAGCGTTTTTGGCAAGAATTAACGGATAGTAAGCCCCAAGTACCCATTGAAAAGTCATATATGGTGGAAGAAAAACGGCTATATGCCGGCGAATATCCCCGTGATAAAGAAGATGCAGCATCTATTGAAAAGGTGAGTGCATTTGTGGCGTTTGGGATTACCGATTTTATTGACCTTACCGACAAAGAGGATAACTTATTGCCCTACAAGCAGCTGTTACCCGCCAATGCAGGGTATTACAATTTTCCAATTCCTGACCAACATGCACCCAAAAACCCGGCATACATGGACTCTATTGTTGCCAAAATAGACGAATTGATTGGCATGGAGCGAAAAGTGTATGTGCATTGCTGGGGCGGAGTGGGCAGAACAGGTATGGTGATTGCCTGTTGGCTGGGACATAAGGGTTTAACGGAAAAAGCAACCTTTGCAACATTTCAAAAACTCAGAAAACACTATCCAAAATCACACCGTCCCCTTTGTGTAGAGCAGGAAGAGTTTATAAAACAGTATATATTGCGCGATAGGAAAATTTTGGAGTAAAATTTGTAGGAAATTTTTGCTACCTTTGCGGGCAAATAAAAATAGTATCAACAAATAAAAAATAAATTGTTATGACAAAGATTAGAACTTACAAGATGACACATGCCACAGGATATGCGCCCAATTTCGAAGGCGGAGTATTGACGCTGGCAATTTGTAAACCAGGTATCCGTGAAAAAGCGGAAGTAGGAGAATGGATTGCCGGATTTACTTCGACACGTCCAGAGGCTGGTTCCACCAAGCTTGGTGAAGAAAAGTTGGTTTATTTGGCACAAATAACCAAAAAACTGACATTTGACGAATATTGGGAACAATATCCGGAGAAACGTCCGGATAAATCAGAATTTGGAGATAACCAGTACACAACGCATCCTAACGGATATGAATGTGTTAAAATAACGCAAAAAACTAAGGATACTTATAAAAAGAATCACAAAAGAGAATGTCGGGATTCTGCCTATTTTCAAGTAGAAGGACATCACACAGAAGATGATATGCCAAGAGATTTGTCTTCTGATAAGGTAATTATTTCGGAGAAATTTATATGGTTTGGGGCAAAAAATCCATTAGATGTTGAACAATTTAAACAATCTATCAGAGTTCCAAAGTACCCAGCACCGTATGGCTATGATACAGACGGAGACAATGTTCAAACTTTTATTGATTACGTTTTGGCACAGAAAGCTGCTCCGGACATTTTATACACAGATAGCAAAATAAGTTCTAAATCTAAAAATTGTTCAAAAAAATGAAAATAATTTTAAGTAGAAAAGGTTTCGATTCCGCAAGTGGAAAAATGCCCAGTCCCATACTTCCTGATGGCACATTGCTGTCAATGCCTATTCCTTATGAGGATGAAGAAACAAGTTATACCGAATTAGTGTATGAAAGGGAGCCTTACAGTAAAATTCTATTTCAGTTAAGTAAAGAAAAATTCCAAGAGAAAAATTGCCATTTAGACCCCGATATAAGAATGGATGTATTAGAAAAGCGACCTGATGGATGGAAACCTGTCTTTGGGCAATGCGAGGCGGCATCTTCCCATCTCATCAATCAAGGCGTTGGAGTGGGTGATTTGTTTTTGTTTTTCGGATTATTTCAAGCCGTTGAAAGAGATGCAGGGGGAAAATATCAGTTTATAAAGACAGCTAAACCCCAACACATCATTTGGGGGTATCTTCAAGTAGATGAAATTTTGAAAAATCCGACTTCGGCGGAATATCCATGGTTAGGAAAGCACCCTCATCTTGATAAAGACTATAAAAACAATGTTATTTTTGTTGCCCGGGAGACACTTTCGTGGAATAAAACGAAAAAAGGTGCAGACGTATTAAAGTATAAGCCATCACTTGTGCTCACAAAAGAAGGGGAAGGGCTGACTACCTCTTGCTGGGAGTTGCCTGATTTTATGAGAAAAGTCAAAATATCTTATCATTCAGAAAACCGCTGGGAAAAAGATTATCTCAAATCAGTAGGGAGAGGGCAAGAATTTGTGTTTTCTGCCGATGAAAATCCACAAATAATAGAGTGGGTAAACAATCTTATTGCATAGAATCAGAGGGAACAAAACATATTGGTGTTTTGGAGTTCGCGTAATGGTTGGAAATACACACAAAAAAACCTGTCAAGTCTAAAAGACTTAACAGGTTTCAAAAAACGGCAGCTATCTACTCTCCCACAAGTGAATGCAGTACCATCGACGCTATCGGGCTTAACTTCTCTGTTCGGAATGGGAAGAGGTGGAACCCCGACGCTATAACCGCCTAAATATCAAAAAATTGACTATCGGCAAAACAAGAAACATCGCAGTGCAATAAAAATTGGGCGAAGCAATAAGTATCCGGGTAATTAGTACTGCTCGGCTATGACGTTACCGCCTTTACACCTGCAGCCTATCGACGTGGTAGTCTTCCACGACCCTTAAGAGATATCTAATCTTGGGGACGGCTTCGTACTTAGATGCTTTCAGCACTTATCCTAAACCCGACTTAGCTACCCGGCTATGCCGCTGGCGCGACAACCGGTTCACCAGAGGTCAGTCCAACACGGTCCTCTCGTACTAGTGTCAGTTCCCCTCAAATATCCTGCGCCCACAATAGATAGAGACCGAACTGTCTCACGACGTTCTGAACCCAGCTCGCGTGCCACTTTAATGGGCGAACAGCCCAACCCTTGGGACCTTCTCCAGCCCCAGGATGTGACGAGCCGACATCGAGGTGCCAAACCATTCCGTCGATTTGAGCTCTTGGGAATGATCAGCCTGTTATCCCCGGAGTACCTTTTATCCTTTGAGCGATGGCCCTTCCATGCGGAACCACCGGATCACTATGCTCTAGTTTCCTACCTGTTCGACTTGTCTGTCTCTCAGTCAAGCGCGCTTATACCATTACACTCTGCGACCGGTTACCAATCGGCCTGAGCGCACCTTTAGAAGCCTCCGTTACTTTTTTGGAGGCGACCACCCCAGTCAAACTACCCACCATACAATGTCCTCGCATCCGCGAGTTAGGACTCAAACAATCAAAGGGCTGTATTTCAACGGCGGCTCCACAAACACTAGCGTGCCCGCTTCATAGCCTCCAGCCTATCCTACACATCAATTGCCCAAGTCCAATGTAAAGCTATAGTAAAGGTTCACGGGGTCTTTTCGTCCCATTGCGGGTAATCGGCATCTTCACCGATACTACAATTTCACCGAGCTCATGGTTGAGACAGTGAGAAGATCGTTACACCATTCGTGCAGGTCGGAACTTACCCGACAAGGAATTTCGCTACCTTAGGACCGTTATAGTTACGGCCGCCGTTTACTGGGGCTTCAATTCAAACCTTCGCATTGCTGCTAAGCTCTCCTCTTAACCTTCCAGCACCGGGCAGGTGTCAGGCTGTATACTTCATCTTTCAATTTTGCACAGCCTTGTGTTTTTGTTAAACAGTCGCCTTCTCCTATTCTCTGCGGCCTGCCATCGCTGACAGGCACCCCTTCTCCCGAAGTTACGGGGTCATTTTGCCTAATTCCTTAACCATGAATCACTCGAGCGCCTTAGTATTTTCTACTCAACCACCTGTGTCGGTTTAGGGTACGGGTACTATGTAGATTAACGATAGCGGATTTTCTTGGGAGTCTGTTTACCTTCGCTATTGGATTGTGCAAGCACGCTCCATACTATCAGGTTCGACTTAGTCTGCGGATTTGCCTGCAAACCTCAACATCTACACCCTTTAACGAACTATTCCGTCAGTTCGCGGAAGTTTCACTGCTCCGTCCCCACTTCTCTCTACACAGTAGTACCGGAATATTAACCGGTTCTTCCATCGGCTTCGCCTTTCGGCTTATCCTTAGGTCCCGACTGACCCTGATTCGATTAACGTTGATCAGGAAACCTTGGTCTTTCGGCGTGCGGGTTTCTCGCCCGCATTATCGTTACTCATACCTACATTTGCTTTTCTATCCGCTCCAACACGCATCGCCACGTATCTTCAACGCTGTAATAGAATGCTCCCCTACCAATTGACAATTACTTGTCAATTCTATAGCTTCGGTAATATGCTTATGCCCGATTATTATCCATGCCGGAGCACTCGACTAGTGAGCTGTTACGCACTCTTTAAATGAATGGCTGCTTCCAAGCCAACATCCTAGCTGTCTTTGTACTCTGACTTCGTTAGTTCAACTTAGCATATATTTGGGGACCTTAGCTGATAGTCTGGATTCTTCTCCTTTCGGACACGGACCTTAGCACCCGCGCCCTCACTGCTGCAATTAGTTTTATGCCCATTCGGAGTTTGTCTGGACTTGATAGGCGGTGAAGCCCTCGCATCCAATCAGTCGCTCTACCTGACATAAAAAATTTACAACGCTGCACCTAAATGCATTTCGGGGAGTACGAGCTATCTCCAAGTTTGATTAGCCTTTCACCCCTACCCACAGTTCATCCGGAAGCTTTTCAACGCTTATCGGTTCGATCCTTCAGTTGGTGTTACCCAACCTTCAATCTGACCATGGGTAGATCACTTGGTTTCGCGTCTACCCCCACCGACTAATGCGCCCTGTTCAGACTCGCTTTCGCTTCGGCTCCGTGACTATTATCACTTAACCTTGCCGGTGATGGTAACTCGTAGGTTCATTATGCAAAAGGCACGCCGTCACGGATAAATCCGCTCCGACCGCTTGTAGGCAGACGGGTTCAGGGTCTATTTCACTCCTCTATTCGAGGTGCTTTTCACCTTTCCCTCACGGTACTGGTTCACTATCGGTCTCTTGGATGTATTTAGCCTTGCGGGATGGTCCCCGCGGATTCGTACAGGATTTCTCGTGTCCCGCACTACTCAGGATACCACTAAGCTTCGTCGAAAAGTCGTGTACGGGATTTTCACCCTCTATGATTCAACTTTCCAGCTGATTCCACTTTCCCGATTTCTTGCTACATCGTGGTCCTACAACCCCGGTATTGCCTAAACAACGCCGGTTTGGGCTTCTGCGCGTTCGCTCGCCACTACTTGCGCAATCATTATTTATTTTCTTTTCCTGTGGGTACTTAGATGTTTCAGTTCCCCACGTTTGCCCCGCTTAAAGCGGTAATAGACCTTCAGTCTATTAGGTTGCCCCATTCGGAAATCTCGGGTTCAAATGGTTATTTGCACCTCGCCCGAGCTTATCGCAGCTTATCACGTCCTTCATCGCCTCCAAGAGCCAAGGCATCCACCGTCTGCCCTTTCTTTCTTATTTCTTCTTTGGGAAAAAATTAAAAATTAAAAATTAAAAATTAAGAATGATGCGAACATCACGTTAATTACAAATCCTAACACTAATCCTTTCCATACCTCAGAATCACAAACCAATCACTAAAAAAATACCAATCCATGCAAGCACCAATTCGTAATTTTTAATTTTTAATTTTTAATTCTGAAAGCATTATTTTTGTTGCTCTACTTTGTTTTCTTGTTTTGTACCAATATGTCAAAGAACGTAAGCCTTACGGCTTGGTGGAGAATATCGGATTCGAACCGATGACCCCCTGCTTGCAGGGCAGGTGCTCTAGCCAGCTGAGCTAATCCCCCGTTTTAATCGGATGTGTAGTCCCAGGCAGAGTTGAACTGCCGACCTCTACATTATCAGTGTAGCGCTCTAACCAACTGAGCTATAGGACTATTTTTAATTAAGAATTAAAAATTAAGAATTAAAAATCTTTTTTTGTCCTATGGTCGAAGTTATCCTCTTTCCTTGAAACTTCTTCCTTCAGGAATAACTCTTCTCCTTTCTTAAAAACTAAAAACCTTTTACCGGAAAAATCCGTAATTTTTAATTTTTAATTTTTAATTGTTCAATATTATAGAATCCATTAAATTACACAGTACAGAAAAGAACCGTCGTCTTTTCGGAACGAGCTCCAGAAAGGAGGTGTTCCAGCCGCACCTTCCGGTACGGCTACCTTGTTACGACTTAGCCCCAGTTACCAATTTTACCCTAGGACGCCCCTTGCGGTTACGCACTTCAGGTACCCTCGGCTTCCATGGCTTGACGGGCGGTGTGTACAAGGCCCGGGAACGTATTCACCGCGCCATGGCTGATGCGCGATTACTAGCGAATCCAGCTTCGTGGAGTCGGGTTGCAGACTCCAGTCCGAACTGGGAGAGGGTTTACGGATTAGCATCTTGTTGCCAAGTAGCAACCTTCTGTCCCCCCCATTGTAACACGTGTGTAGCCCCGGACGTAAGGGCCGTGCTGATTTGACGTCATCCCCACCTTCCTCTCACCTTACGATGGCAGTCTCACTAGAGTCCTCAGCTTTACCTGATAGTAACTAATGATAAGGGTTGCGCTCGTTATGGCACTTAAGCCGACACCTCACGGCACGAGCTGACGACAACCATGCAGCACCTCGACTACAGCCATTGCTGGCTTTTGGCTTTCACCGAAATTCTATAGCCGTTCGAGCCCGGGTAAGGTTCCTCGCGTATCATCGAATTAAACCACATGTTCCTCCGCTTGTGCGGGCCCCCGTCAATTCCTTTGAGTTTCACCGTTGCCGGCGTACTCCCCAGGTGGATTACTTAACGCTTTCGCTAAGCCGCTTGCTGTGTATCGCAAACAGCGAGTAATCATCGTTTACTGCGTGGACTACCAGGGTATCTAATCCTGTTTGATACCCACGCTTTCGTGCCTCAGTGTCAGATGTGGCCTGGTAAGCTGCCTGCGCTATCGGAGTTCTTTATAATATCTAAGCATTTCACCGCTACACTATAAATTCCGCCTACCTCGTTCACTCTCAAGTCGCCCAGTTTCAACGGCAGTTTCGGAGTTAAGCTCCGAGATTTCACCGCTGACTTAAGAAACCACCTACGCACCCTTTAAACCCAATAAATCCGGATAACGCTCGCATCCTCCGTATTACCGCGGCTGCTGGCACGGAGTTAGCCGATGCTTATTCATCAGGTACATACAAAACACCACACGTGATGCACTTTATTCCCTGATAAAAGAAGTTTACAATACATAATACCGTCTTCCTTCACGCGATTTGGCTGGTTCAGACTCTCGTCCATTGACCAATATTCCTCACTGCTGCCTCCCGTAGGAGTCTGGTCCGTGTCTCAGTACCAGTGTGGGGGATTAACCTCTCAGTTCCCCTAAGGATCGATGGCTTGGTGAGCCGTTACCTTCACCAACTACCTAATCCTGCGCATGCCCATCCATAACCAATAAATCTTTAACAAATATCTCCATGTGGAGCCCCTGTTTTATGCGGTATTAATCCGTCTTTCGACGGGCTATCCCACAGTTATGGGTAGGTTGCATACGTGTTACTCACCCGTGCGCCGGTCGCCACCAGGATTGCTCCCGTGCTGCCCCTCGACTTGCATGTGTTAGGCCTATCGCTAGCGTTCATCCTGAGCCAGGATCAAACTCTTCTTTGTTATTCTTTTTTTTAATTCCTTTTGCTCTTTATTTTCCTAAATTGACAGGTTCTTTTCTTTTTACCCAGCACCTGTATAAATACAGATGTTGTTCTTGTACTACGTAATTAAATGGAAATCTTTCAAAGATCGTTTTCTTCGGCTCTTGCAATCAGCCTCTGAATGTGTTGTGCCGCCGTTTCTTCTACTACAAGTGGTCGCTACCACCCTGTGAATTTCTCGTAAGCGGGTGCAAAGGTACACCTTTTTTTTATACCTTCCAAATGTTTTTCAAACTTTTTTTGCCCATTTTTCCTAAATCGCTGATTATTAACGAAATATTTTTTTGAAAATTATAATTTCAAATAAAACCGCAAGTCATATTCCGGTAGCAATGTTGGATGAAACACCTTTATCAAATCTTGCAACAGGCGGTCGGGATGCAGTATAACTTCTTGATAATAAGTTGATTGTGCCGTGTTGCAGGCATAGATTTTGTGGTTTTTGTAGGCATCAAACAGGGCGTAAGTGGGTAGTTCTTCGGCCAATTGCTTGTAGGTCAGCGTTTGGGGTGCATAGTATCTGAACAGCCAAAAATCGGCTTTTTCCGCTTGGTCTAATACCGTCTCAAACGAGAGGGTGACGTTCGTGGTGCTCGGATTGTTTTTCCAAATATAGTTGGCACCGGCATCCTGCAACAGGTGCGCCATATAACTTTTGCCGCCCGGGACGTACCAAAAATCGCCGTATTTTTTTTCTGTGAACACCGTTGGGCGCACTTTCACGTCTGCCGTCAATTGCTTCAATGCCTCGTAAGCCTCCACCGTTGCAAAAAACAGCGAATCAGCCAACTCTTTTTTGCCAAAGAGCCGCCCAAAGAGCCGAATCCACTCCGTTTGCCCCAACGGATGATTTTCGAGGTAGTCCAAACAGGGGAAAGTTGGCGCATCGAGGGGGAGGTTTTCAAGTCCGCCCCGCCCGATGGGGGTGTTCATAATGAGTTGCGGTGCAAGCAGCATCAATTTTTCGATGTTCGGCTGTATTTCCTGCCCCACATCCTGAATTTCTCCGCCGGCAAGCCCTGCCCGGATGGCAACACTGAAAATGTAGGTCGCATCGCCCACCCCCACCAGCCTGTCGGTGACCTCCAGCTCGTCCATCATCCCGCAAACGACCGACGAAAACGCCACCGTGCGCGTCAGAGGCGTGCGCAGCAGCGTCCCTTCGGGCAAATGAGCGGGCAACGGCTGATTTTCGGGCACCAAAATGAAAGTCTGCAAAACCTCGCCGTTTTCCCACGGGTTTTTGATTTGAATCAGGTCATAATCAGTGCAAGAAGCCATTGTGAACCCGTTTGCATAGAGCAAACTATCCTGCTCGGCGGTTGAACTTGACGGCACAGCCTGTTTGCCCCGGCAGGAAATCAGCAGGGCAAATGCACATAAAAGAAGAATATTTCGTTTCATGGTGCAAAAATACAAAAAAAACACCTATTTTGTCGCCGAAAATTGAACTGACCAACGGGTTGCGTTCAATTTTTACGCAAAAAAGACTGCGCTATTCAATTGAACAGCACAGTCTTTCACAAATATTAAATTTAAAAAAATGATTTTATTGTTTATCCCACCACAAGCGTCCCCACTCGTTGTCTATGGGTCCAAACTCCGGGTCGGCAGCCATAGCGTCCAATCGCTTCTTGAGGTTGGCGTAGTTGTGTACACCCTCGTTGGGGTAAGAGAACTTCACACGGCGCGGAATCACGCCCACCGGCTCGCCCGCAACAGGATAGCAGTCTTCAAAACCCACCAGAACGGCAGCATTGTTGGGATAGCCTGTGCGCTTCCATTGCGCCCACGCCTCGTCTACATTCGTGTAGCGGTCGACCCACGCCTGCGCCCATATCTGCTCTTTGCCCTTGCTATTGTCCCACGCAACGTCGGATTTTAGCATATACGCATCTATTTCTGCGGGTGTCATTGCAGAATATTCAAGAACATCGCAATATTTGCCTATGTCGTTATAGTGCTTGAGCGAAGTGCGCACACCTGCCTCGTACCATTCCTGCGCAGATTTTGTGCTCGTAATGCTATGCTCCAGAACAAATTCTGCCGCAAGGAAACAGAAATCCGCATACGTCATAACGGGTGCCAGATTGCCGCCACTGCCGTCATTGTCGTTGCCTTTCCACAGGCGCGCCTGCGGGATATTGGCGGCACGCATATTGATGCTGCTTGAACCACTGCCCAATGTCCTGTTTATATTGCGGGCATCGGCTGTCCAGTCGGCGCGGCTTGCCGTGCTGCCTTCGTAGCGCGTAAAATCAACAGGTATAAAATCCAATGCCTCTTTTTTGCCGGCTGCAGTCTGTTGTGCGTTGTAGTCGGCAATGTTATCAGCCGAGAGATTGTTTGGAACAAAAAAGATTCCTCTACGTGGGTCTTCGTTATCGTTCATAAAATCTATGAGTGCACGCGAAGCAAGCAACATATCGCGCGAAGAATGCCAATCGCCGCCGTGAATGTTGGTGTAGAGGTTGTCGAACCAAAAGATAAAACTATCGTCGTTGCTGCCCATAATGTCGCCGGCATTGGTGCCGGCAAGCACTTCGGTGGCGATGGCTTTTGCCTCTGCGGGCTTGCGCTTGAGCAGGCGCGAGGCAAGGCGCAGACGGATGGCATTGCCTGCCTTCACCCATTTGGTCATATCGCCGTTGTAGGCGCGGTCGTAGCCCGCCAGCGATACCTGTCCGCTCGCTGTCTTCAGGTCGGCAATGGCTGCCTTGAGTTCGTTGTCCCACAAGGTGGACAATTCTTCCTGACTTTGGAATGCGGGCAGCAAACTTGCTTCGTCCGCCTTGCCGTTGAGTGCCTGCCAACCATCACTATATACCAGCGAACCCCAAAGGTCGCTCGCCTGTATGCCTTTGGCAATGAGCATTATCCGTGCGGCGGCGTTGAGTGCTTTGTAGGCATCGGGTTTTTCTGTCAGCGAAGCCAGATACGCCATATTGGTGACGTAGCCACCGATATTCTGATACTCCGTGTAGATTTCATCGCCAAGTCCATTACTAAAGTAGGTGTATTGCGTAGTGCCGTAGCCCCAGTTGCTAACGCCGTACTGCATCCAGCGATATTTTGATGCCCAGCCGTTCCATGCGTGTCCTGAGCGTAGGACATTGGTTTCGGCGATATAGAGCAATTGTTCGGGAGCCGCGTTGGGCAGTGATTTTGGGTTGGTGTTCAGTTCCGCAAAATCATCCGTGCAGGAGGTGTGTACCAACAGCATCAAACCTGCCAATAACAAATAAATTTTATTTATTCTTTTCATTTTTATTTCATTTTAATGTTTAAAAATTCAAATTAAGTTTCACGCCATAATTGCGGCTATATACGCTGCCGCCTGCTTCCTGAAACTCATAACTCAAGTTGCTCTTAAGCCCTTCAGGGTGAATATTGTCGGGCAAACTGTTGTAGAGATAACCCACATTGCGCACTACAAAGCCCAGCGTGGCACCTTTCACGAATGCCTTGTTGGTCCATGCCTTGGGCAAATCCCAATAGACAGATATTTCGCGCAACGCCACCCACGACAGGTCAAAGACAGATGCCTCGCGTATGCCCGTGCTCCATTCAAACTTGTTGACATAATAGTTGTATGCCGATATGGGCTGCACATAGCCTGCCTCATACGCCTTCTGATAGGTCATACCGCTTACATCGTGACCATCTATCACACTGCCGGCTTGAAAGACGCCGTCGGGTATCATTCCGTCCTGTACACTGGTTACGCCGTAGGATGTCTGGTTTGCTGCAGACAAAGTGCGCTCCAAGCCGCCATAACCCGGTCGACCCTGCAAACTGCCCGCTAACGAGCCGCTTGCCATACCATAATTGTAGGAACCGGACATAATATCGCCGCCCACACGTGCATCCACCACCATCGACAGCGTTACGCCTTTCCACGACAAACTGCTGGTTAAGCCCGCCAGAAATTTGGGTTGCATACTGCCCACTTTTGTGGATTCGCCGGCACGAAGCCATTGTCCGGTGGCATTGAGAAGTTTGTTGCCATTTTCATCGCGCTTGTAGGCATGACTTGTGTAGAGGTCGCCGTAGGCACCGCCTTCGGTAGCCCATGCGTCCACGTCAAGTCCGCCGCTACCCAAGCGGTATTTATCGACGCCGGGCGCAAGTTCTATGATTTTGTTGCGGTTGCGCGTGTAGGTGGCAGTGAGGTCCCAGAGCCAATCCTTGTTTTTGATTACCGTACCCGTCACGAGCAGTTCTATACCCGAATTTTGGATGTTGCCCGCATTGAACACGCGGTTGCTAACGCCCGTTTCCGTTGTTACAGGCATATTCAAGATTTGGTTGTAGGTATTGGTTTTGTACCACGCAAAGTCCAAGCCCAGGCGGTTGTCAAACATTTTGTAGTCAAAACCAAGTTCTACGGCGTGCTGCTTTTCGGGCTTCAGGTCAAGCGAACCGAGATTTTTGTTATTGAAGTCGTAATACGGATAAGTTCCCGATGCGTCAAAATGATTCTGCTTAAACGAATTATAGTATATATACGTGCCGGGGTCGGTTATCAGGTATGGGTCGCAGTCCTTGCCCACCACGGCGTATGAAGCGCGGAATTTGGCAAAAGAAATTATCTCCGGCAGCGATTCGCGCAACGTTTCCGTAATTAACCACGAACCGCTCACTGATGGATAAAAATACGACACATTGCCCGTGCCATTGGCGTACATCAGCGTAGACGACCAGTCGTTGCGCCCCGTAACATCGAGGTACAACTGATTTTGCCAATCGGCATTGACGAAGCCGTAAACCGAGTTCAAACGTTTTTGTTTTATCTTGGCGTAGGCATCGGTGGTGGGTGCATCTACAGAATTTGCGAGCGTAAACATACCCGGGACGCGCAGTCCGTTGTTCGTCTGTGAATTATGGTAACTCTGTTCTTCGTGGAAACTTTCCGCGCCCAGCGACCCGTTGATGCCAAAATCGCCGAAACGCTTTGAGGCAGAGAGCATAGCGGAATATTTTTGCTGCTGCTTGGTACTCTCGTTGAGGAGATATTCTGCGCCGCGATAGTCTGAATTTTCGACGGCAAGCGTTTTCTTCTCATATTTTCTGCTCGTATTGTTCATATCGCCTTTTACTGCCAATTTTAGCCAATCGGTGATGGTAAAATTAACGTTGAGGTAGCCGCGATAATTTTGTTCGCTTTGATATTCGTTGTTCTCTAAAAGTTCGAACAACGTGGACGAATATCCAAACGGGTCGTCAGGATTCCATCCATCGCGGCGGGCGTTCCAATAATGCTGCATCCAGTATTTGGTGTCGTAACTGCGCGGCACGCTGTAGGCAAAGTCGTAAACCGGGCTACGGTCGCCGCCTTGATAGGTAGGATTTTTGCCGCTGGAGTTCACATAGTTGAATCCCGCATCTGCCGACACAATCTTGCTGATAACGTGCGAGGCGTTGAGCGATATATTGTTTCGCTCAAAAGTGTTGTTCAAACTCACGCCCTCGCTGGCAAGCCGTGAGTATGAGAAGCGGAAAGTGCTCTTCTCCGAGCCGCCCGATACGGCAACATTGGTGTTTTGATAGCGTCCCGTGCGATACATATCGTTGAGGTTATCGGTATATGCCTGATTGATGCCATCATAAACGCCATCTACGTTGTAGGGCTTGCCGTCATAACGGGGACCGAAGTTGGTTGCCGCAGTGATATTGCGATTATCCGTGCCATCGGCATTTTTTGCCCACACAGGTACGCTGCCCATTCCAAATTCGTTTTGCAGATGTGGAAAGTCGTACACGTCTTCCCATTGTTCGGTGTGCGAAAAACTGATGCCCAGCCCATCGCCCTGCTTCCCTTTTTTGGTGGTGATGAGGATGACACCGTTGCTTGCGCGCGAGCCGTAGAGTGCGGTGGCGGCGGCTCCCTTGAGCACCGACACGCTCTCAAAGTCATCGGAATTGAGGTTTTTGAGGTCGTTACCGAAGTCGCGTTCAAACTTGCCGCCTGTCTTGGTCACCTCGTTGTCCACAATCACGCCGTCAATCACAAAAATCGGTTGATTGTTGCCCGACATAGACGTGTTGCCGCGAATCAGGATGCGTTGCGAGGATTGCGGACCGGCGGAGCCCATATCTATCTGCACGCCGGCAACCTTTCCCTGCAAGCCGTTGATAGGGTTCACCACATTCGATTTGATGATGTCGTCCCCTTTCAGTTCGGTGATGGCATATCCAAGGGCTTTCTTTTCCCTTGTCATACCCAAAGCCGTTACCACCACCTCATCGAGAGATTTGGCATCTTGCAGCAATGTAACATTGATTGTGGTTTGCCCGTTCACGGGCACTTCCTGGGTGGCATAACCCAGATACGCCACCTCGATGGTGGCGTTTGGCGATACTCGGAGCGAGTATTTTCCGTCCACATCGGTCGCTACACCGTTGCCCGGATTGCCTTTTTCTACTACACCGGCTCCGATGATGGGACCTTCCGCATCGGACACCACGCCTGTAATGGCGATTTTTGCGTCTTGGGGCGACTCGGCTCTTAGGTGGTTTGCCCCCCCCCCCCGCGACAAACGCACCACTTAACAGCAGCAAGTTTGCAAAGTTACTGAATGTTTTTCTCATAAAAAAATTAATTAAAATTGTTAATAAATTTGTCGTCGCAGGGGATTGCGGGTCAAGTCCGCAATGACACCTTGCGATTAACGGGTGCAAAGATAGTAAATATTTTTAATTAAACAATGCTTTTTGTTGAAATTTT
This sequence comes from Bacteroidia bacterium, assembly GCA_025996815.1. Classification (GTDB taxonomy): domain Bacteria; phylum Bacteroidota; class Bacteroidia; order Bacteroidales; family Azobacteroidaceae; genus Azobacteroides. The sequence continues at coordinate 4,132 of BNTT01000049.1, read as the reverse complement.
AACATTTAAATGAAAAAACCTGTTAAGTCTTTAAGACTTAACAGGTTTCTTATTTTCTTACTTCATCTCCGCCTGTTTCCCAACCCACCGCCCGAAGGCGGCAATCACGATGAAGCATATTAGCGGCAGGGCGAATGACACACGTGTGGAGTCTAATGCTTCGCCGAACCAGTGCGCTTTGTCGATCAGCAAGCCCTGCAACGGTGGCATCAGACAGCCGCCGCCGATTGCCACAATCAAGCCCGCAGAGGCTAATTTGGCATCGTTGCCCATGCCGCGTAACGCTATGCCGTAAATCGTGGGAAACATTAGCGACATGCAGGCAGAGATGGCTACGAGGCAATATAAGCCGGTTATGCCGTGAATGAAAATCGTGCCCAAGGTGAAGATTCCTCCGCCTGTTGCCAGCGTGAACAATAGCGTATTTGGCTTGAAATATTTTAAGAGGAAGGTACAGATAAATCGGCTGGCAACGAAAATGCCCATCGCCCACATATTGTAGCCCTGTGCATCCGCTTTGCTCATGCCCAATTCGTTTTGGGCGTATTGGATGATAAATGTCCACACCATGATTTGCACGCCCACATAAAAGACTTGCGCAAGCACCGCACGAATGTATAATTTGTTTTTAATCAAGCGTTTGAAGATGGCACCGGTGCTTGATTGAGCCGCGGCAACCGTGTTTGCAACCGTAATCTGCGGCAATTTGGATACGGCAAAAACGATGAAAAAGAGTGCTACAACCAATCCGAGCATCAGGTAGGGGAAACTTACAATGGCGAGGTCGGACTGTCGGATGGCAGTCAGGGCTTCCGGATTGCTCTGCCCCAAGGCGATTCGCTCGGCTTCAGTGGCGGGATTGAGCCGCGCAAGGATAAACTCCTTGGCTATCAGCATACCCGTGAGCGACCCGATGGGATTGAATGCCTGCGAAAAATTGAGCCTGCGCGTGGCGGTTTCTTCCGCCCCCAACGACAAAATAAATGGATTGGAGGTCGTTTCCAAAAATGCCAGTCCGCAAGTCATCACAAAATAGGCGAGCAAAAAAGCCCAGAAAGCCATGGCGTTGCCCGCAGGGATGAAAAGCAAACACCCGACGGCATACAGTGCCAAGCCCACCAAAATGCCTGTTTTGTAATTAAACTTCTGAATAAACATCGCCGCCGGAATAGCCATAAAGCAATAGCCGCCGTAAAAAGCGAACTGCACCAGCGAACTCTCGAAGTTGGAGATAAGCAGAATGTTTTTGAATGCCGCCACCATCGGGTTGGTGATGTCGTTGGCAAAGCCCCACAAGGCAAACAGCGACGTAACGAGTATGAACGGAAACAAGTAGTTTGTTCCGTCATTTCCTTTGAATAAGGATGTATTTTTTTTGTTTTCCATGATGTAATTAAAATTTATTCCGCAAAGGTAAGACTTTTTTTGATAACTTGTATATTCACCGGCGTAAGCGAAACACTGAAAGGACGCATGTATTGCGACCCTTTATAGGTTTTGCCCCGCAATTTAATCACATGGTCGCCGGCAGTCAGCGCAATTTGCGCCACAAAGAGCGAGGCAGGTGTGGTGGCGTTGTAACTTACTTCGAGGCTTGCGTTATCGACTTCCACCACTACTGTTCCTTCATCTGAAGACGCGGCGCGGTTGTATGCAATGCTTACCTCAAAAGAGGAGGTTTCCCGCACGCTCACGTTCCATGTCATGGTTTGGCTGTTGTCTTTCCAGTCGTGGAGGTAGTTATAGCCGTTTTTCCCATCGCCCCGCGAGAAAGGCGAACCGCCAAGAATCGCATCGAAAGTTGGCAGTACATTATTTTCTTTCGTGTCAAGCAAACGTTGAGGACAGGCAGTGTAATTGCCGTCAATCGTGAGGGCGATGACCGTACTTGCGGTATCGGGAGCGGTGGTCGGCACTTGCAGTCGCAAATCTTTGCCGTGCTGCGTGCAGGTAAGGAGTTCTCCCGTTTTAAGGATTTTTGCCTGCGCGACGTTTGCTTTTAAACTGCCTACCCACAGTTCGCCGTTTTTAGGATAGTTGTGCACATGAAGGTAAATCACATGCGCTTTTCGGGTGATTACTCCCCAGTTGGGAATGGGAATATCGTTGGTGCGCACAGTGCCGTAAATAGATTCGCCGTTGACGGTCATCCATTCGCCGATTGCCCGATAAATTAATGTGTCCGGCGCGTCCCATGTTCCATCGCCTTTCGGACCCACGTTCAGGAGGATGTTTCCGCCTTTGGAAGCGGCGGTTTCGAGCAGTCGGATAAAATGCGAGGGTGGCTTATGCGATTTATCGGCAGAACTGTAGCCGTAGGAGTTGTTGGTTGTAGGGATGCTTTCCCAGTAAGCGTCTTCGAGCGGGAAAAGATAGGCGGCACGGTCGCCGCTGTTAGCGTAATCACCCAATTGATTATTGCCCCAACGTGCTAACCGTCCGTTGATGACCACGTCGGTTTTTGCTTCACGCAACGCTTTGCAAATGCGGATATTTTGGTAGAGCGGCAATTTGTGGGGCGTATCAAACCAGAGGATGTCGGGGTTGTATTTCTGCACCAACTCAATCACCTGCGGGATGGATTTTTCATTCACATAACGGTCGGCATTGGTTAAGAAAGCCTTGTATGTGCCGTTCATCCACCAATCCTTGCCGCCGTGAAGGGCATCTCCACCGGGGTTTTTGCCTCCGTTGAAGCCGTTGTCGAACGTATCCCAGTCGTTGCCCGGCGCATCGGGATGTTCCCAGTCGAAAGCGTGAGAATAATAGAACCCGAATTTAAGTCCCCACTTCACACAGGCAGCTTTCAGTTCAGCCATCGGGTCGCGCGAAAAAGGTGTCAGCCGCATATCGTAGGGATAAACATCCGAGTGATAGACGGCAAAGCCATCGTGATGCTTGGCGGTAACAATAAAGTACTTCATACCCGCCTCTTTGGCTCTGCGCACCCATTCATCGGCATCGAAATTTACCGGATTAAAGGTTCGTACCACCTTTTCTTTATACTCCGCCAAGGGGATTTTTTTTGCCCGCATCACATGCTCGGCGTAAGTGCCAATAGCAGACCCGTTCCACACACCACCCAAAGAGGAATAGGCACCCCAATGGACGAAACAGCCAAATTTGGCATCGGCATACCACGCCATTCGTTCGTCGAGAGAGGCTTGAGAATCCTTCCACCATCCGAAGAACGCATCCCGGACAGCTACGCTATCTTGGTGCAACTGCAACTCGCCCAACTCCAAACCCTGCTCATTGCCATTATTTTGGGCATAAGCACCAAAGCCCGCAGAGAGGAGTATTGTGGAAGCTAAAAATAATTTTAAGTTTTTCATATTATTTGTGTTCGTCATTTTGAATTACAATCTGTAGAAAAGAAGTTTATCCGGGCTTTGAGCGGTGTGAAAAATTCCAACGACTTGCACCGTTTCTGCCTCTACAAAAAACAATATCTTATACCTCCATTTCATTAGGAAACGGATTTCTCGCTCATCCGTACTGGCATATCCATCTATGGGGTGAGCTGTTGGAAATGTAGATAACTTTTTCATAGCCTCCAATATGCCTTGTTCCACATATTTTGCCCGCTCTTGGCTGTCGGCGTTTGTGATGTAATCCACAATGCGAGACAAGTCTATTGTTGCCAAATCGGACAAATAGACTTTATATGTCTGCATAATTGTAGCCTAACTTTACGCACAAATCCTCCAAACTGGTGCTTTGTCCCCGTTCGCATTGCATAATTCCGGTATTTACGCGCTGCTTGTATTGTTCGTATGTAAGGGCTTCGCCGTTGGTGGCGTAGGCGGCAACGGCTTGAGTATTGTAAAACTCTCGCTGCATACGGTTATACAATGTGTTTCTGTCTGTATCAGACAAATGCGCTATTTCGCGGTAAATTGTTTCTAACTGAGCCATAATTCTCTATAAGCAAATGTTATTTTTTATTCCGCAAAGGTACGCCTTTTATTTTGAACAGGCAAATATTCCCAATATTTTTTTTCGTGGTGGATTCAACTTCTAAGTGCGACAAAAAGTTCTACAAAGATAGATAAAAAACTTCAGTTGGAGACTTAAAGCCGAGTTTTTCTCTTGGACGGCTATTTATCTTCTTCTGTATCAGTTTAATATA
>BNTT01000048.1 GCA_025996815.1 Bacteroidia bacterium | reverse complement strand
GTATCACGCATCTCCGTGAGGTCGGGGGTGAGCGTGCCGTAACGCTTTTCTAAAAAAATTTTACCATTTTCGTCCAACATACACAAAAATACACTATCTTTGTGCACGTCAAGACCACAACATCTGTCCATAAGCATACTTAATTAGTTGTTTAACAATTAATTTATTACGCTACAAAGGTAGCAATTTGTACTTCGAGTACGGTAGGCTGTATGCCCGAAAAGGATGCCTGGTCTTGACTTTTTATTCATACGCTTGCATATCTCGGGATTTTTATCTAATTTTGCGTAACAAATAAAACTGATTAGACACAATGACAAAAAAGACATTTCCGGTACTTCAAATGGGCTGTGCCGCTTGTGCCGCGAGGGTGGAGGCTACCGTTCGGAAACAGGAGGGTGTCGTGGCTGCTTCGGTCAATTTTGCAACTGCCAATTTGGTGGTTGAATACGATTTGGCTGCGACTAATCCGGAAAAAATGCGCGAAGCGGTGCAAAACGCGGGCTATGACCTGCTTATTGTTGACGACGATGATGAGCATCCCTTCGGGGGGACAGGCGACATTCATCAAAAAGCGTTCAAGAGGCTGCAAATAAAGACCATTGGGGCGATTTTTCTGTCGGTGCCGGTGGTGATTATCGGGATGTTTTTTATGCACATTCCTTTTGCCAATTATATAATGTGGGTGCTTTCTACGCCGGTGGTTTTTTATTTTGGGAAAGGTTTTTTTGTCAATGCGTGGAAGCAGGCTCGCCATTGGGCAACCAATATGGATACTCTGGTGGCTTTGAGTACGGGAATTGCCTATTCGTTCAGTCTGTTTAATACGCTTTTTCCCGAATTTTGGTTGGAGAGAGGCATTGCGCCGCATGTCTATTTTGAAGCGTCGAGCGTGATTATCTCTTTCATCCTTTTGGGACGGCTGTTGGAAGAAAAAGCCAAAGGGAAGACATCGTTGGCACTGAAAAAGTTGATGGGATTGCAACCCAACACCGTTACGGTTGTTCGCAACGCGCAATACGAGGACGTTTCGCTCAAAAAAGTTAAAATCAATGATGTGATTTTGGTGAAGCCGGGAGAGAAAATCGCTGTCGATGGTTGCATCACCGAAGGCAGTTCGTATGTGGACGAAAGTATGTTGAGCGGCGAGCCTGTCCCTGTGTTGAAACAAGCCAACGATAAGGTTTTTGCCGGAACTATCAATCAAAAAAGCAGTTTTCTGTTTCGGGCAGAGAAAGTGGGCGCGACCACCCTGCTTGCGCAAATCATCAGGATGGTGCAGGAGGCGGAAGGGAGCAAGGCTCCGGTGCAGAAGTTGGTCGATAAAATCGCCGGTGTCTTTGTCCCCGTGGTGATGGGCATTGCTGTTTTGTCGTTCGTGGCGTGGATGGTGCTTGGCGGGAGCGACGGATTTACACACGGTTTGCTGGCTTTGGTTACGGTGCTGATTATCGCCTGCCCCTGCGCTTTGGGATTGGCAACGCCTACTGCCGTGATGGTGGGAATAGGCAAAGGTGCCGAAAACGGTATTTTGATACGCGATGCGGAAAGCCTTGAAACGGCTAAGAAAATAAATGCTATCGTGCTCGACAAAACGGGTACCATCACGGAAGGGAAACCCATTGTTACCGATGTTTTCGGATTGGATAATGACATTGAAAAACAAGCCCTTCTGAGTCTCGAAAAGCAATCGGAACACCCGTTGGCGGAGGCTATTGTGCGGTATTTGGAAGCATCGGCAGTCGAAAGTCGAACAACAATTACCGTTGAAAGCATCACCGGCAAAGGGGTGAAAGGCACGATTGACGGACAATTGTATTTTGCGGGGAACGAAAAATTGCTCACCGAAAACAGTATAACAATGGACGACCAACTGCTTGCCGAAGCCCGACAATTCAGCCGGCAATCCAAAACGGTTGTCTGGCTGGCAAACGCCCACAAATCGCTGGCTGTGCTTGCTATTGCCGACCGGATGAAAGAAACATCGCGGACGGCTGTCAATCAGTTGCAATCGGCAGGCATAGAAGTGTATATGCTCACCGGCGACAACGAGGCGACTGCCCGCGAGATAGCCCTGCAAGCCGGAATCAGCCATTATCAGGCGGAGGTGCTGCCGCAGCAAAAAGCCGAATTTGTCAAAACATTGCAGTCCGGCGGCAAAACGGTTGCCGTGGCAGGCGACGGCATCAACGACAGTGCCGCCCTTGCCCAAGCCGATTTGAGCATCGCCATGGGGCGGGGCAGTGATATTGCGATGGATGTTGCCCAAATGACCATCATCTCGTCCGATTTGACCAAAATAGCGGAAGCCATCCACCTCTCGCGCCAAACGGTAAAAACCATTCGGCAAAATCTGTTTTGGGCATTTATCTATAATCTAATCGGCATCCCCATCGCCGCCGGCATACTCTATCCGTTCACCGGATTTTTGCTCAACCCAATGATTGCCGGAGCAGCAATGGCGATGAGCAGCGTGAGCGTTGTTACAAACAGTTTGAGGCTCTATAAAAAAGGTTAGCATTTTTTTCGATAACTCAACACTGCCCACCCGTTGAAAAATACCGTCAACCCACAAAGCGGATAAAATAAATGTTGCATCTCTGCAAATGTTGCGCCTTTGAGATACACCATTCGCAGGGTTTGAATAAAATATTTGAGAGGACTTGCGTTGCCCATAATCTGCGCCCATTCAGGCATATTTTGGAATGGCGTGTAAAGCCCGCTCAAAAAAATCATCGTTATCACAAAAAAGAACATAATGAAAATTGCCTGCTGAATGTTGTTGGAATAATTGGAGACAATCAGCCCGAAGCCCGAAAAACTCAATATAAACACTATCGCAAAGAGGTAAATCAGTAAAATTGAACCTTTTGGAATCATTCCATAGAAAAGAAATGCCGTGAACATACAAAGCGTTATCACCACAAAACCTGCCGCCCAATAGGGGATGAGTTTTGAAATTATCAGCGTGAATTTACCCACAGGCGTAACGTTCATCTGTTCGATAGTGCCGTTTTCTTTTTCGCTCACAATGTTGAGTGCGGGCAAAAAACCGCAAATCATTGCCAGCATCATCGCCATCAATGCGGGTATCATAAAGGTGCGATAATTCAACTCAGGGTTGAAACGAAACAGCGGGCGCACATCCACGGCAGCGGTCGAAATTTCAGGCATCTGTTTGACGATAATTTCGCGGTTATAATCGCCGACAATTTGTGTGAGATACGCCGAGCCAAGCCCGCCTTTCATCCCATTGACGGCATTGGCGGAAATCATTACGCTTGCCGAATTTTCGCGGGCGAGCGACTGCTCAAACTGCGGCGGAATTTCGAGCAACAAGTCGGCATCGCCCTTTTCAATGCTGTGCAGGGCAGATTGGCTGTCGGCAAAATAACCGACAATATTGAAATAGGTTGAGGCGGCGATTTTATCTTCCAACCGCCGCGAGGTGGTGCTGTGGTCGTTATCAACCACCACAAGCGAGAGATTTTTAACATCCATATTCGCAATAAGCGGAAATACCGCCAACGCCATAAACGGCAAAGCAACCACCATTTTCGGCAAAAAACTGTTCCTAAAAAACTGCTTAAACTCCTTTTCCAACAAATATCGTAACATAAATATTTTATTAATTCGTAATTTTTAATTCGTAATTCTCAATTGAAACCTCTTCACGCTCACTGCCAAAAAGAAAACCGCCATTGCACTCAAAACGCTCAATTCCTTTGCAATAGCGGCAATGCCTGCGCCTTTTATCATCACATTGCGGGCGGCTTCGATAAACCATTTGGCAGGAATTATCTGCGCAATCCACCGTAAAACGAGCGGCAGATTTTCGATGGGAAACATCATCCCCGACAGCATCACCGTGAGCAACATCCCGATGACCGCCGACACGAGCATTGCCACAATTTGCGAGGGCGCAACAATGGAAATCAGCACGCCAAGCGACAGGCAAACGAAAATAAAAATCAGCGACAAGCCCGTGAGCAAGCCCAAACTGCCCACAATCGGCACTTTGAGCACAAAAACCGAAAGCAGCAGCACGGTGGCTAAATTGAACAGAGCCAATACAAAATAGGGCGCAGTTTTCGACAAAATGATTGTCGCGGGTTTTATCGGTGAAACGAGCAACACTTCCATCGAGCCGCTCTCTTTTTCGCGGGCAATGGCAATGGAGGTCATCATCGTGCAAATCAGCATCAGCACCATTCCCAACACGCCCGGAACGGTGTTGTAGGCGCCTTTCATCGTGGGGTTGTAGAGCAGTTTCAATTCGCAATTTATGCGCGGCAAGCCCCCTAAATCCCCCTCAGGGGGACTTTGGTGGAGTTGTGAGTTGATTATCGCCGTTGCGTAATTGGTGAGCGAAGCGGCGGTGTTGGGGTCGGAGCCGTCGGCAATAAGTTGCAGGCTTGCATTGCCGCGTTGCATATTTTCGTTGAAATTGCCCGCAAACACCACCACAAGTCCAATATCGCCTTTTTTCAGCACTTTGTCCACCTCCGAAATATCGGAAATGTAGCGGTCAATAATAAAATATTCGCTTTCGGAAAGATTATTGACGATTTGCTGCGTTGCCGCATCGCGCGAAGGGTCGAACACTGCCACGCGGGTGTTTTTGATTTCGGTGCTAATGCCGAAGCCAAACAGAATTATCATCAGCACAGGCAACAGCAGGAGGATTATCATTGTCCAAGTGTCGCGAAAAATGTAAAGAAATTCCTTTTTTACAAAAGCGAAAAACTGCGAATTTTTGATATTTTTAATCATATATTTTAATTTTTTAGATTTATAATTATCCATTTACCGCCTTTGTCTGCACCTTCTCGGCGAATAATGCCGTTGTTTTTGAGTTGTTCCAAATGGTGTCGCAAACTTCCTTCTGTAATGTTTAGTTGTTCAATCATTTCCGAACGAGAAATTTTATTGTTAGATTTAATCAATTCTATAACTAATGTCTTTATTTCTTCTGGTTGTTTTCTGGTTGTTTTCTGGTTGTTTTCTGGTTGTTTTCTGGTTGTTTTCTCCACAGTTTCAAAGTTTTTCTCCACAGTTTTCTCCACAGTTTTCTGGTTGTTTTCTGTAATATTTTCTTCTCCGATTACTTTTGTGGTATCAATCATAAAAGTAAATTTTGTCTTATACACGTTTGTTTCAAAAGTAACATCGTTGCCGGTTTGTTTTTTCCATTCAAGCATTTTGTCAAATCCGTAACCTGCGCTTTCACAAAGTTTTGCTATGCGGAAAAATTTTGCCAAAACCGGATTTCTCGGCAAAGTTTCGTCTGTTTTCATCAGTTCTTCAACAGTGCGGGGCAATTTTCCCGGATTTTCAAATTCAATGCGGTTGGTAAAAACCCTGATTCGCGGTTTCATCGGACTGAAATAATCGCTGTGAATGAGCAGATTTACCAAGGCTTCACGCAAAGCATCTATTTCTTTTGTGTCTTCGTGTCCAATACCCATTTCGCCGATTGTAAGCGGGTTGTTGGCGTAAATTCGCAGGCGTTGAAACAGCACAAAATAGTATTCCCAAAGATTTTCCTGTTCTTCGACCCTGAACGTGTAACGCGGCTCGGCATCGGCGTAGTTTGTAGCGGGAATTTCTAAATAATCAACTCTGAAATCTGAAAAATGGTCGGTTATTGCGGCATTTGTACCCAAAAATAACAGTCCTCCATAAGTCAGTTTTCCATCGGTTACAATTTTCAACCGCTGATTAAATTCGTCATCGTCCATCGTGTTGTAATGCAAGTTTGGATTAAATCCTTTCAGATATTCACGGAAACGCTTGTATGAGGCTTTGTTAAGCAAATCAACCGACGTGCCTTCAACTGCCTTTTCCGACATTGAGCCGAAGGCTTGGTCGCGATAAAGGGCGTTGATTTCAAACTCACTCGCCTGTTGGTCGCCGCTGCCTGTGCGAATAAAAGTGTTTTGTACACCGTTGAAATACACCGGTTTAATATCGGAAGACGGGATATAAAACGCCAAAACATTTTTGCCGTCAATCTTATATCTCTTTGCCTGTGGCGACAATTTGATATTAAATTTTGTCTTGGAACGCAACGTTGTAAGCATATCGTTTTCCAATTTCTCAACGTCATCAACACCAACAATATCAAACGTTTGCTTTTTTTGCGACACGCCGAACACAATCCAGCCTCCCGAAGTGTTGGAAAATGCAGAAACTGTTTCCCAAACGTCTTTGGGGATGTCTGTACGGGCTGTTTTGACTTCAAAATTGTCCCATTCTATATCTTGCAAGCGTTGTAATAATTGTTGCTTGTTCATATATTGGTCATTTTTGCAAAGTTACGAAATTAGACGAAATATATTTGCATTGAGCGTTGGAAAAGCCGCATATCCATTTGAGGTAATCATCGTGCCAACTGCTTTTGTATTCTATGTTTTGAGATTCGGACATAATATATTATAGTATAAATTTAAACACTATCACGATAACTGTCAAAACACTAATTCCAATCAATGACCAAACCTGCATCTTTTTCGTTGATTGAAACTGTTTATTGCTTTGTAATTGCAGTTTTTCAATATTGCTATTGAGCGACTTTAACGAATTTGGCAAATCCAAATCCAACAATTGACCAATCAACTGCTTAATTTGATTATGAGTTTCAAGAATTTGATTGAGCGTTTTCAGATTTTCCTGTTTCTGTTCTTCAATAGATTTTGTTGCCAAATTAGAAAGGTCAGTAATCTTGGTTGTCGTATTTTCTTGTATCGCTTGGCCAACTTGTTCAATATTTTTTTTTGCTTGTTCAAACAAAATTTGCAGATTATTCTTCGTTTCTGTTAATTGCTCAGAAAATTGATTGAGTGTTTTTAGATTTTCCTGTTTCTGTTCTTCGAGTGTTGTTTTTGCTAATTTTGAAGCGTCTTTTATTGTGGCAAGAGATTGATTTTGATTTTCTGCAATTGATTTTGAAGCCAATTTTGAAACATCATTAATATTGGTTGCTGCAATTTCTTTTTGCTTGGTAATTGTGGTAGAAGCAATAGTCGATATTTCATTGATTTTTGTTTCGATTGTTTCTTGCAACTTATTATTTACAACTTCAGCCTTTTTTATATTGTTTTCAATGTGGTTAATACTTTCAACAACAACCTTGTCAACAGAATTTTTCGATTCAGTTAACTTTTCAGAAAACTGAACAATTGCGCCTTCTGTCACTGTTTTTATTTCATTTACTAATGATGTTGTATTAGTTATTAAACTATTTACTGTAGTTGTAAACTCTTTATTGCTCGCAACTACGCTTTCAACCTGCTTTCTTGCAGTTTGAAGTTTTTCCAGGTCTTTTTCTAATCGACCAAGAATTGTGTTTAAACTGTCATTCATTTTTCTGTATATTTATTTGTTAGTTTACTAATGATATTTGCATGAATTTGCAAATTTATTTCGTTTTTCAAAGATTCAAACTTTTGTTGCGAATAATCTCGTGCCTTTTCAGCAATTTCGTGATTATATTTATCAAAGAACCTCCAAAAATCAATATGATTATCAATGCGCTCCATAAACCCTAATAAACCTTCTTGATAGCTGCGTTTTAATTCATCTTCAAGAGTTTCGTTGTTATTTGTACCCAAATACAACAAACAAAACGCATTCAACAAATCCAAAGCGGGATTCATATCCGTTAGGGAACGGCGAATAAGTCGCACAGCACCCTGCAAGTGCTTTACGTTGTCTTTTGGCGTTCCAGCACCAACAAGGTCATCATCAATCACACGCATATATTTGAAAACTAAATCATGCGATGATTTTTTTCCTCTGTCAGTGTCTTCTGTAATAGAAAATGCTTCGCCGTTGTCGGCAACATAATCCTCTTTAGCATATTTTGAATTGAAATAATAGTAAATAAAATCTTTCAAATCTTCATTTACCTCTTTCCAATCTTTTGTATCATCCAAACCTTGTATGCAGAAAGTCCGCATATCGTCAATGGCGCGTTTGCGTTTGACAGCAATTTTGTCGTAGATAAATTCCGTCAGATAGCCAAGACATTTATGTACTTCGTTTTCGCCTTCGTAATCAGGCACTTTCTGTATCTCTTGCGTTGCTTTATCTTCGGAATAATACCGCAATAGGAATGTTTTCAGTCCTTGATAATATTCGCCATCTGCCTTCCGCTCGGTTACAATTTTAAAACATTTATGCCCATAGTCCTGCGTAAAATCATCTATCAAATCAATACAGCACATACGGTAGATGGCTTTGGCAATATCTGCTTGCGAATCCTTTTGATAGGATACCATAAAAACCATCCGTTCGCCTACCTGTTTTTCTAACAAAGACGATATAAAGCCGTGTACTGTTTTTATTGTATCAATTTTAATATCCGTATCATTTGTTTCTACAACAGCCATCTCACTCTTGTTCAATAATTGATACATAACATTTTTTTCGTATAATACGCCCTTAAAACTATTGTTGTAGAAAAAAATCATAGTGTCATAATCAGCATTCTGGTACTCTATATTTTCTTTTTTAAAGGTAATGTTGTTATTCTGTAAGTCCCGTTCCAAGTCCTTTTGATAACCCCAGCCCTTCAATGTTGAAGGCACATTTTTGAGCGAACAAGTATCTGCATATTGGCAACTATTATTACATTCACTTTTTCTCGCCTTACATTGTTCAAAACGGCAAGATGTTTCGCAACTATTCCAAGCAAATCTTGCACATTTTTCGCAACGTAACTTCACCATATCGTGTTCTGGCGTACAAAAATCTATGTATTGTTTGTCTATTTGCAGATTGTACTGTTGGGATAGGACATCAAAATCTTTTTGGTAAAACCACTTATCCTTTATTATGCCCAGTGGAAACTTATTTTCAGGGTAATTTTTGTTTATTCGTACCAAATGATAATCAGCAACCAAAATAATTGACAATGCTGTTTTTCCATCACGTCCTGCTCGTCCCGCCTCTTGTACAAAACCTTCTAAAGAACTTGAATAGTTCATATTTACCGTAAAGCGCACATTGGGTTTGTCTATTCCCATCCCAAATGCTTTGGTCGCTACCATTAGTGGTAATTGATTGTTCCTAAATAATTTTAAATTTTCAAACGAAATTTTATCTGTACTATCATCTTTTTCTTCATTATCATTATTGTCATTACTACTTCCCATAAATGTACCAATTCGAGGAATATATGCGGACAGTGATGATGCGTTTGGATGCACGGCAATCCCCGTTTTGTCTTTGTGTGGACAAAAAATTATACCACTCTGCTTGTATGTTTCTTGTTCTCTATAAAAATTATCTGGCATTTCAACTTCTAAATTTACCGCTACAGATTGCTCTATGCCTTGTCTGTCCTTGAAAGATTTTTCGATTTGTAGAATAGCATCTTTTGTTTGGATTTCTCTAATTGGTTTTGAAATACTCTTTAAGTAGGTAGTCAAAAACTCTTTTTTACTCTCATATATCCCCCATTTATCCATCTTTACTGCTACTGGGCAGTTTTGTAGCTGTTTATTTTTATCAAAATAAGGGTCTTCTGAAAATTTTACATCTACTCGCTCAATCTTATACTGCAATTCCAATCTGTTAGTGTTTTCGTATCTTACAATCGAATCCGCATCAAGAGGGAATGCACCATTGCCTGATAGTTCCCGTTCTACATCGGCAAGCACGTCAAAAGAGGCAGTAGCGGTCAGTCCAAACAAAGTAAGGCGTTTTTCTTTATCTTTTGGAAGTACATATTGACACAAATTTCGCCCTAAGTGTAAATACGAAAAACGAAAATCATGCCCCCATTCCGAAACGCAATGCACCTCATCAATCACTCCATAAGCAAAATAAACGTGCAGGTCACGCATTGTTTTTAATTTTTCTCTGAATTTGTAAATGCACAATCGTTCAGGCGAGAGAAAAACGAATTGCATTTGTGAAGATTCCATTTGCTTTTCTCGCCTTTCTTTTTTTCTTGCATCTATAGTTGAGTTAATGAAAGTGCAAGTGTCTATTCCTGCATTAATTAGTCCATCATATTGGTCTTCCATTAGCGAGCGCAAAGGGTCAACCACAATGGTTACACCTGCTTGCAACATTGCCGCTAACTGATAGGTAAGCGATTTTCCGCCGCCTGTCGGCAACAATCCGATAACGCTTTTGTTTTGCAAAGCGCGGTCTAAAATTGGCAACTGTCCCGGGCGAAAATCTTCTTTGCGGAACAGTAATCGCACGAAATATTGCAAATGTTCTTTGGTTTCGGTAATATCTTTGTAGTTGCCTTGATTGTCTTTTGTAACCAACGGCAAATATTCAATGGTGTCTGAGGTGTAGATTGGGCGTACACTTCGAGTATAATGTGCAGAGCGAATATTAAAATAACAATTGTTCTTGCACTGAAATTCGCTAAAAGAAAGATTCTCAATATTCGCTCTACGCAACATCGAAATATCGATAACCATATCATACTGATTATTTTTTTGCTGTTTAGTCGCTTGTATGGCAGGTTTAATATCAAGATGCAACGAAGAATCTGCAAATTCCTGTGTGCTGATTATTTCTAATTTTATTTCAGGAAACTTCATCTTCGAATATTCTTTACTCAACGCCGTCAAATGATTAAACATCATTTTCAAATCTTCAAACGCAATGGCTGCACAAGGAACATCGCGCTCGTGAACTAATATTTTCCATTCCTTTTGTTCAATATTTAGTTTGCTTGTCATCAATGCTTCGAGAATCGTTTTTTGAACGCGGGCTATCGCTATAGGGGACAAGACTATTTGAAGCGTTGTAATCCATGATTCATCGAATTGATGTAAATATGATTTACGTACATTACCATAATACTCATTATCAAATAATTGTGAATAATTAGGCGTGTTTATTTCCTTATCTCTTATTCGTATGATATTCCATTTACTATTTTGTAAAGCATTGTCACGCTGTTGGTCATGTGCAGTATCTTGATGATACTGCTCGCCATCTAATTCAATTACACATCCTTTTACATTATTATTCCCTGAATAAGGGAACTCACAAGCAAAATCCACCCGCTGGGCATAATGCTCATTGTTGTTCGTTATAGAAGTTAAACTGCGTTGAGGTTGCAATAATTGGCGTAAGATATTATGAGCATTCTGAGTTATATATGTTTGCTCCAAATCACTATCCAATACTTTACTATTGTAATTTTGGTTAGTAATTTCAAATCGAGAATCAATCAGGTGCAATGCCAGAAATAACTCATCCTGTGCTATCGTATTGTTCTCAAATTTAATGCTGCCTAAATCATCTTTTTTCTTTATGTTCTCAAATTTTTCAAAACATTCTTCGATAAAAGGACTTGCTTTTGTTGGCAAACCACGAGTAACAATATTGTTCAATACTGCCAATATGGGATGTACATCATCATAAATGCTTGCGCCAATATCGAAAGGGGCAGACAATTCAAAATCTGAAATTGAATGATATAAATTAGACACCTGCTCGTCATTCGGTAATTTTTTGAAAGTGTCTTTTACACAATCCAATTGGTATCCGGCATGAAATTGTACTGATGGATAATATTCAATGGGAATGTAGTAAATTTTGTTTCTCTCAAATTTGAAAACTTTCAGGCGTAGTGTATAATTTCGTTGAAAATCTTTATTATGTACTTCCTCTGCAATAACTTTCAATCTATTTTCACTTTGTGCCTCATCTTTAAGAACAAGCGGGCTGTTAAAATAGTCATAAAAGGCTTCAATGCGATTATTTCCTGCATTCAATGGACCAACACAAAAGAAATAATGCTCGCCTACTACATTTTCACCAACAAGTTGCGCTAAGTGTTTCAAGTCAATCTGTGGAATATCAAGAATATTTGAGAAAAAATGTATGGTTATAGGGGTATCGGCTTGTAGGTCATTTGGGGTAACATCATCCAAAAATTTGTTTACTGTTTGAATTTTGTTTTCATCTTTCAAATAAGCATTAACGTGAAGTTTCGCTCTACCCAAAGCTATATTTGATGGCTCTATCAAAATAACTTTCTTTATGTTATTGCTAATGTGATTTTGATTCAAATAATCGAAAAAGCAAACAGTTGCCAACCCTTGCCCGCAACCCCAATCAATAATGGAAAAATCATTGTTAAATACATCATTAGGTTCTGGAATAGAATTTAGAGCACGTTGAATTTTGGCTTCGTGCATCTTACCGAAAGACCATAGATATTGGCACATCAATTCGTGCGAATCCAATAAATCAACACCATGATTAAGTCGTCCCCAAAGTGTATCTCTTTCACTTTGGGTCAAATGAGCGAGTGACTTATCAGCAATTTGTCGGATTTGCTGAAAAGTCGGATTTATCAAATTGTTTATTTGTTGGACATACTCTTTCATTCTCCTTTTATAGTTTCGTTATCAGGATTTTGCTTGTGCAAGTTCCAATTTGTTAATGCTATATTTTTATTCGCATTGGCGTAACAATACTCGCACAAATGCGGACAAGTGTTGTATTCGCCAATATCCTTACTGACAATGCAGCCGCAAAATTGCCGTTGCCCGCTGTCTTTGTTCCTTCGCTTCTTTTCAATTGTGCCGTTTGAATTAAACATATCAGGCGGGGTTATTTTCACGCCCAAGAAGTCCATCAAAACTTTGTCCTGTGGAAAAAGTTTTATCATCAAATCATCATCAACGCACTTATTATGAGCAATTCCGTATTTTTCCAAAGGAATTTGTTCTGCGCAAGTGGCAAGTTCAAAATGCCAATTTTCATTCAAGCGTTGTAATCCTGCTGCAAACTCGTTCATTGTTCTCTCGTTAAACTCCTGATAAGGAATAGAATTACTGCGCAAATTATTTTGTACTTTCTTATATATTTTTATATCGGCAAAACTGAATACCAACTTTTCTGTATGATTTTTCAGTTGATTGCCTATATTTTCAACTTTACGCAATAATTCATCAACTCCTATCTTATCAGTTAAAATTAAAGGGTCAAAACGCCAAATTACTTTTTCTTTGCCAATTTTGTTTGCCAACTCAATAAATGTTTCAATTCTTGCCTGCACATTCGGAACTCGCGGCTCAAATTTTTCAGCATCATAGTCATTTAATGTAAATTGAAAATAATAGTTGATATTTTTCTCGTCCAAATAATCCAAATGCTTAATAAGTGGCTTATGATTTTTTGACCAAAAAACTATCAGTCGCGTGTTTTGGAATGAAACATACAAAGGAACACCATTAAACGGATTTTTCCATTTAACATATCCTTCTTTTAGTCGATTAAAAAACCAATCGGCATAGAATGCAGGAATATCTGTCGAGCGGCTCGCCGATATAATGACGGGTGCTTGTGCATCAACATCCTGCCCGTTTTCTAATTGTATTTTTGTTTTATTCCAATTCATGTTTTATTGTTCGTTTATATTCTTTTTAGCGATACTTAATACTTTATTAGACAGTTCTTTTTCGCTCACCACCATTGCTGTAACTTGGTCAGCAAGCCAAAGGGTCAAAAATTCTTCCCTGTCGTCTTGCAAAAGTTCGGCAATAACAGGTATATGTTCTTTACGGGTGCGGCGTTCGTCACGCTCAATCTTACAATAAGAAGTGGTATCAATATCCAACGCTACCACCAACTTTCGCTGTGGAATTTGCCGGTCTTCGCGCAACTGTTTTATCCTATCATTGAACATCATATTTATCATTTTTATATCTTGCAAATTCTTGACAAAGTTACAACTTTTTTCCCAATTAACATAAAGCAAAATAAGTTTTTAACTATCCCCTCTGTTCGCTTTTCGTGCCAATTTTGTAAAAACCTCGTCCATTGAATTTGCCGAAAACTGCTTTTTCAGATTGGCGGGCGTGTCGAGGGCTTCGATTTTGCCGTCCACCATGATGGAAACGCGGTTGCAGTATTCGGCTTCGTCCATATAATGCGTTGTAACAAAGACGGTTATGTTGTCTTCGGCGGCTTTGTAAATCTGTTCCCAAAACTGTCGGCGGGCGGCAGGGTCAACGCCGCCCGTCGGCTCGTCGAGAAACACGATTTCGGGGCGGTGGATTATGGAAACCGCAAACGCAAGTTTCTGTTTCCATCCGAGCGGCAACTCCTTCACAAACGTATTTTTTTCGCTCTCAAACCCCAAAGAGGCAAGCATTTTGTCAATCACGGTGGGAATTTCGCGGTGCGGAACGCCGTAAATCCCTGCATAGAGCCGCATATTTTCCCACACTTTCAGGTCTTCGTAGAGCGCAAATTTTTGGCTCATATAGCCGATATGTTTTTTCACCTCTTCCGAATTTTTGGAAATATCAAAGCCCGCCACGGTGCCGCTGCCCGAAGTGGGCTGACTTAACCCGCACAGCATACGCATTGCGGTGGTCTTGCCGGCACCGTTGGCACCGAGAAAACCGAAAATTTCGCCACGTGCCACCTCAAAACTGATATTATCAACAGCGGTGAATGCGCCGAATACTTTTGTTAAATTTTTTACTTTTATTACTGCCATAATTTTTTATTTTTGACCGTCTGTTAATCCCATAAAACAATCTTCAATCGTTGGCGAAATTTCGTTGATTGTCACGTTTTTGTGTCCCTTTTCTATCAGCGTTCCCACCAAATTGTCAATTGTCAATTGTACATTGTCAATTGTAATGTGGTGACAGTCGCCGAAAGTATGGCAACTTTTCACGCTTTTGTATGCCCGCAAATCGCTCAAAAGACGGCTCATACGGTCGGCTTTGGCGGCAAAAACCTTTTGCGGAAATTTCTCGATTATTCCCTGCGGCGTGTCGATTTGCATTATCTTGCCTTTCTGAATCAGCGCGATACGGTCGCAGAGCATCGCCTCGTCCATATAAGGCGTAGAAACGAGAATGGTTATGCCCTGACTTTTCAGCCCGCGCAGCATAGCCCACAGTTCTTTGCGGCTCACGGGGTCGATGCCTGTGGTCGGCTCGTCGAGAAACAGCACCAGCGGGCGGTGTATCAGGGCGCACGAGAGGGCAAGTTTCTGTTTCATTCCGCCCGAGAGTTTGCCTGCGCGGCGATTTTTGAACGGCTCTATCTGACTGTAAATATCGCGAATCAGGTTGTAATTTTCGGCGAGCGTGGTGTGAAAAAGTGTTGCAAAAAACTCCAAATTTTCCTCAATTGTCATATTTTGGTAGAGCGAAAACCGCCCGGGCATATAGCCAACATTGTCGCGAATAGGACGATAATCTTTCACAACGTCCCACCCGTTGAGCCTTGCCGTGCCGCTGTCGGCAAGAATGAGCGTGGTCAAAATCCTAAAAAGCGTGGTTTTGCCCGCGCCGTCGGGACCAATCAGCCCGAAAATCTCGCCTTTTTCCACCGAAAACGAAATATCCTGCAATGCCTGAACTTTGCTATACTTCTTGCAAACACCAACAATCTCTATCATAAATTCGTAATTTTTAATTCGTAATTTTTAATTAAATTTCACCCGCCCATACATCCCAATCTTCAAATACCCATCATTCTTGACCGCAATTTTTACGGCATACACAAGATTTGCCCGCTCGTCCTGCGTTTGAATGGTTTTGGGCGTAAATTCCGATTTGTCGGAAATCCACGAGATTGTGCCTTCATATTCGCGGGTCTGTTTTTCGCCAAAGTCGGCGAAAACGTTCACGCTTTGCCCGATTTTCAATTGTGTGAGTTGCGCCGACGTAACGAATGCACGCAAGGTAATTGTCTGCAAATCAGCGATTTTGTAAAGCGGCTTGCCTGCTGCGGTGAGTTCGTTCACTTTGGCAATTTTGGCAAGCACGGTGCCGTTTTGCGGACTTGTGAGGCGGCATTTGGCGAGTTGGTCGTCGAGTTGCTCCACCTGAATTTGCAGCGGCTCGGCATCGTTGCTTATTCCCGCGCTCGAAATGTCCAGCGACGATTTTGTCGCCTCAATCTGCCGTTTCAGCACTTCAATTTGTGCGTTAATGTCGTCCATCTGCTTGGGCGTGGCGGCATCGCCTGCAACGAGTTTTTCGAGGCGGGCGCGCTCGGTTTCGGCGGTTTTCAGTTGCGACTGCAAAGCCGAAAGTTGCACGGCAATGTTCGGTTTTTTGCCCAGCAACGAGCGAATTTGACTTTGCAACTGCTTCTTTTTCAGATACAACTGCGTGCTGTCGATGTAGCCGATTGCCTGCCCTGCGGCGAGAACTTGCCCCTCTGCAATGTCGAACTGCCGAATAACGCCCGCGACTTCGGCGGAAATAACCGTTTCTTCTGCCTCAAAACTGCCCGAAGCATCGTAAGCGGTTTTGTTGCCGCCGCAACTAATTGATAATTGACAAATGATAATTGACAATGCAATTAACTTTCCTGTTTTCACTAATGTTTTCATATTATTCGTAATTTTTAATTCGTAATTCTTAATTTCCCAAAGTAGTTTTCTTATTATATTGATACATAAGCAGTTGTATTTCGTGCAAAATACGGCTTTGCCGTGCGTTGTCTTCGGCATTAACGGCGGTGAGATAGTCGTTGGTCGTTGCCGTGCCGTTGTCTAACTGCGTTTGTGCGGACTTTTTCACATTTTCGCGCAACTGAATAATCGCGTTGTCATCGGCAATCAACTCCTGCATTTTGGTGATTTCCGTATTTTGCTGACTTACAGCAAGATTGGTGTTAAACAAAAACATTTCCTCCTGAACGTGGATGCCTTCCTGATTGACGGCAATCTGTTTCCGCTCGTTTTTCACAGTATAAAAGCCCGACAAATTCCAACTCAAACGCACGCCGGTAACGAAATAGGGGTCGAAACTGTCGCTGAACATATTGAGCGCGGGCTTGCCCACTCCACCCTGAAAAAAGAGGTTGAACTGCGGCAAATTCCGGTTGCTCACCGTCCTGTTTTGCAGGTCAAACGCACGGTTTTGCAAATTGTAGAGCCGCATTTCGGGGCGGTTGATTTCGTTGGAAAGCCTTGGCGGCAGCGGTTTTTCAAAAATCGTGTGTTCGTCAATTTCCGCGCCGATAAACAGCGACAGCATATCGGAATAACCTTTGCGGGCGGCTTTCAGTTCGGTGGTGCGCTGCTTTGTTTTCAGCAGTTCGGCTTTGAGGTTGTCGGCGGCACTTTTCAACGCCACGCCGCCCGCAACCGCCGTTTCGATGCGGGCAATGCCATTCTGAATGTCCTCCTTCACAAGTTCGGTCTGAGCAATTTGCGCGTCAATCACCAAAACGCCGAAAAACAGCGCATTGATACGCTCGCGAAGTTTATACAGTTCAATTTCAATCTTTTGCGTTTCAATTTCGGCATTTGCCTTCGCCAAATCGGTCTGATTTTTGTTCGTAACCAAATTTGTAAGCGAATACGACACATCGGCGTAAACTTTGTATTGGTCTTTGGGCAGTTCCGGCATTTTCACGTTTGCCAGCGCGGGAATGGAAACATTTGAAAAATCAATCGGAATTTTCGTAACGTCCGACTGATACGTTGCCTGCCCGTAGATGCCAAACTGCGGCAGATACGCCTTTTGCGCGTTTTCGACAGAAAAATTTTTCGACTTTTCTATCAGCGCATAGTGCTTCACAAGCGGGTAATTTGCCTCCGCGCCGGTGTAGCAATCGTCAATTTTCAGGGTCTGCGCGTTCAGACCAACAGCGGCAAATAGCCATCCCAAAAATACCGCGTTTCTAATTCTAATCATACTGTTTAATTTATAGATTTAATCATTTGTTTAATATATGTGCAAAAAAATTACGCCTCCATCATTGCTTTAATCCAAATCGGCAGTTTTTGTTTGCGCTCGTTCATCAACAGGTTAAACTGTTCATTATCAACGCCAAAAACTTCTTTGAGCCACGTTTTGCCAACAAATGGAAAAACAACCATTCCCAACATATTCATTAAAAAATGGATGTGATTGGGTTCGGAAATCAGCCCGTCTGCCACCGCTTTTTGATACTGTCTGATAAACACAGAATTGTTGAGCAGTTGTTTCACCGGAAGTTTATTTAAAATATCGACCGAATTATGCTGAAATTCGCTCATAATAAAAATCGGCACTTCGGGTTCTTTTATCAAAAAATTGATATATTCCGCCACAAGGCGTTCTAATTTTTCTTCAAGGCTGCTTTTTTCGTCATTAAATAGAACCAGAATGCCACTCATATAGGATGCCAGCGTTTCAAACATAACTATTTCAAACAGTTTTTCCTTGCTGCGAAAATAATAATTGAGCAGCGCAAGATTTATCCCCGCCTCATCGGCAATATCGCGCGTGCGGGTGGCAGCGTAGCCCTTGCGCTGAAAAACCGTGCGAGCCGCATTCTTAATTTTATCTTCGGTAGAAAAATCCATCTTCTGTACTGTCTTTTTTGCCATAACTATTTTTACGAATTAATTTTCGGCTGCAAAGTTACAACATTATTTTTTATTAAACAAGCGTTTTAATCAAAAAATTTAATCATTCGAATAAATATTTAATAATTATCGGATATGACACCTAATTTGGTTGAAAATTCCGCCTTTTCGGGCGACAGGCAAAATATTCGCCAAACAAATTTGAAAATTATTTTGTTTTTTTTCAAAACCGCTTGCGTATCTCAGAAAAATCACATACCTTTGTCGCCGAAAATGACGAGAAAGTTAGCACATAGCAGTATAGGGGGGTACGTTCCTCGCAGGGTCTCCCCTATACTGCTATGTGCTAACTTTCTCATCATTTTCGGCGACAAAGGTATGTGATTTTTTTGAGATACGCAAGCGTTTTTGAAAAAAATCAAAATAATTTTCAAATTTGTTT
>BNTT01000047.1 GCA_025996815.1 Bacteroidia bacterium | reverse complement strand
GGGCTTCGTAATCTTGTTTGAGAGTCGATACCCGAACTAATAATACTACCTTTTTCATTTGCTTTACATTGAATTTTGGTGCAAAGGTAGTAATAATTTTTATATATTAAAATTAGTCTGCGATGTCGAGGCGTGGGCATTACACATTATATTTGGTTGGTTAGGTAGTTGAGGCCTCAGAAAGCGAGATAGCATTAGTTTTGTCTGCGCTTTTTTATGTACGTATTAGAATATTCAGGACAAAAAAATAAATTTTAAAATTAAAGGTCTGTTTAAGGAACGGACGTAAAACAAAATTTCAAATGAAAAAGATTTTTTTCAATGTAACTGCCTGTATTTGTGCAGGTTTACTTTTTGCCGGGTGCAACAAAGAAGACGATGATGTTGTTGAAGGCGGTAGCAGTCCTTTTGACGGTGTGATTGTGGCGACGAATATTGTAGACGCGCCGAGCAACTCACAGGTTGATGTTGTAAAAGCGTTTGTCAGATATGCTGATGATGATGGTGAATATGGTTATCGTGAGTATGAAATAGCGAGTGCTCCATACAAGGATGGTGGTTTTACGCTCACTTTACCAGCAACTATACCTGATCAATACCTTTACTATGTTGGTGATACTTTTGGAAGTCCTGAAATAATAATAAGCGACATGAATGCCAAATTAGCCGCTATAAGCAACAAGGAGGTTGATGCATTTAAAGACGGGAATCACGTAGGTAGCTTTGCGCATAGTTATTCCAGGGAAGAAAAACCTGGTTATCTCAGCGAAGGAGATGAGAGCGTTGCGGTTATTTACATCTATGTTGATAGAAATGTCAGCATAACTAAAACTGAAACTACTACAAATGGCACTTCAAAGATCGAGTTATTTTTGAAAAGAGGATGGAATATCGTATGGGAAATAGAGCATTACGCTGCGAATACGAGTAGTGAAAGTTTGACAACATCTACAGGTCCATCATCTAGATTGAAGTGGCATTATCACGATTAGCTACAATGTTAGTCAGGCAAGAACTGCCAAATCTACCGAGTAGAGACGTGGCGCGCCGCGGCTCTACAATTGGAATTTTCAACCGCCCGAAAGATTGTGCTTTCGGGCGGTTGTTCTTAATTGGGATATTTTTTTTGAGATAATTCAATTTATAATTCTATAATCAGCCATAACTATACTTTTTTATGTACTTATGGCTGATTATAAAAAATCAATCCGTCTTCACTTTCTTGCCAAAAAATTTCCTTAACCACGTTACCAACAGGTTCATTATCAACACGATGGCAATCAACACCAATGCTGTTCCATAAGCAATTGGGCGCGAAGATTCTATGTCTGTCCCGCTTGTTACGATGACATATAAATGGTAGGGAAGTGCCATCACCTGGTCGAAAATGCCGGTGGGCAGTTTGGGCAGAAAATAGGCGGCAACGGTGAAAAGTATTGGGGCTGTTTCGCCCGAAACCCTGCCGATGGCAAGTATCAAGCCGGTGATGATGTTGGGGAATGCCATTGGCAACACCACGCGGCGAATGGTTTGCAATTTGCTTGCTCCCAACGCCAAACTGCCGGTGCGATAGGAATCGGGAATGGCTTTGAGGGCTTCTTCCGTCGTGCGGATAATCAGCGGCAAGATGAGTAAACCTAATGTTAGGGAGCCGGCGAGAATGGAATCGCCAAACTTTAATGTGTTGACAAACAACGCCATACCGAACAGTCCGAAAACAATCGACGGGATGCCGCTCAAGTTGTTGGTCATCACGCGGATAAATTTCACCACCCAGCCGTTGCCCGCATATTCATTCATGTAGATGGCAGACATCACGCCAAACGGGAATGCAAATGCCATGCTGCCGGCAACCAGCCAAAGCGTGCCGACAATCGCCGGAAAAATCCCTCCGGAAGTCATCCCTTCGGTGGGCGCGGAAGTCAAAAACTCCCAACTGATAACGCCGATGCCGTTGTAAACGATAAATCCCAATATTCCCAACAGAATGGCTACTACCAATAATCCCAGTACCCGAAAGGTGAAAAAGGCTATTTTTTGTGTTGTTTTTTTGTTCATAATTAAATTCCTTTTTGTTGCCGTTTGGATATAAATTCTGCCGACAGGCTGATGAGCATTGTCATAATGAAAAGAATGATGCCCAATAAAAACAGTGCCTGATAGTGCGTTCCGCCCGTCGGAGTTTCGCCTAATTCCGCCGCAATCGTTGCCGGAATGGTGCGTACCGATTCAAAGAGCGAATGGGGTATGACCGCCGCATTTCCCGTAACCATAAGCACCGCCATCGTTTCGCCGATAGCCCTGCCGATGCCCAACACCACCGCGGCAACAATGCCCGAAGAGGAGTAAGGCAGAATGACCTTATAAATGGTTTGCCAAGGCGTTGCGCCCAGAGCCAGACTCGCCTCCCGCATCGTTCGCGGCGTATTGCGCATAGCATCTTCGGCTACCGTGATGATGGTCGGCAACGCCATAACAGCCAATATCAGACTGCCTGCAAAAGCCGTTTCGCCAACGGGCAGTTGAAGCGTTTTTTGAATAAACGGGACAACGACCACCAATCCGAAAAAACCATATACCACCGAAGGAATACCTGCCAACAGTTCGATGGTGGGTTTCAGTATTTTGCGTGTCCGGTCGCCGGCCAACTCCGAAAGGTAAACCGCCACGCCCAATCCCAACGGCAAAGCGATTAAAATGGCAAAAAGGCTGACCCACAACGTTCCCAGTACCAGCGGCAATGCGCCATATTGAGGCGCGGGCGTGGCGGTGGGCTGCCATTCTTGTCCGCCGAAAAAGTCGGCAATATGAATCGTTCCCGAAGGCAAAACTTTCATCGACGACCTGTCGTCCGGCAGATATTTTTCGGGAAGGAAAGCGATGATATTGGGATTTTGGGCAATGATTTCGCCTAATTTCTGTGGAAGCAAAGCGTAATCGTCGCCCAATTCTTCGTCGGCATAGATACTAAAAATTTCATCGAGGCGAAAAATCATAATTTCCTCGTCGCGACCATCAACCTCTTTCCAATTCGTTATTTCAGAATCAAATATATGCTTGATTTGCTGCGGGTTAAGTTTCTCAACCGGATTCGTCGGATGGACACAAAGCGCATAGCCTTTTTCCACAGCCGGATTGTTGAACAAGCCCAATCCTTCTTTGAATAAAAAGATGATAATCAACAAGATAGCAAGGGTGGTGATGCTCCCGCTCAGAGTAAGCATCGCCTCCACAATACGTTCAAAAATTCGCCTCAATCGTTTCATTTAGTCGCAATAAATTACGGCACAAAAGTAAGCACAGAAATTTACGGTATTGAAACGATAATGTTACGGTTTGGTTACAAAAACAAAAATAAATTGTACCTTTGCAACACAATAGAAGTAAAGAATAAAGGGACTAAAAATTAATAAAATGATGCAATTTACAAACAAATATGACTCTCCGCTCGGCGGGATTACATTGGCAAGCGATGGCGAATCCTTGACAGGAGTGTGGTTTGACGGACAAAAGTATTTTGGATATACGCTACCCCCAAAAACGGAGGACAAACAACTTCCTGTTTTTGAAAAAGCAAAAGAGTGGCTCGATTGCTATTTCGGCGGCAGCGAGCCGCATTTTGCATTGCCGGTTAAGATGCATGGTTCGGAATTTAGAATGGCGGTATGGGAAATTCTTCAACACATCCCTTATGGTCAGTTAACGACTTACGGCGAAATTGCCGCGAAAATTGCGCAGAAACGAGGTGTAGCCAAAATTTCGGCGCAGGCAGTTGGCGGTGCAGTCGGGCATAATCTTGTTTCCATCATCGTGCCTTGTCACCGCGTAGTCGGCACAAACGGCAGTTTAACGGGTTTTGGAGGCGGTATTCAGCGGAAAATCGAGTTGCTCAAACTTGAACGTGTGAATATGGATAAATTATTTGTTCCTCGAAGTTTAATAATATGATACAATTTCACGAGTTTGAAGGCGAGCAAAAAGTTGCCGAGATTTTGGAAAATTCAAAACCAATAAAGTCGGTCGATGACGCAATAGATTATTTAGGTGATTGTTACTACCACAATTGCATCGGCATCGTAATACCGGCGAGTGTTTTGGATAGCACCTTTTTTGAACTTAAAACAGGATTGGCAGGTGAAATATTGCAAAAATTCACCACTTACAAAATGAAAGTGGCTATCATCGGCGACTTTTCAAATATTGCAAGCGTGAGTTTGCGAGATTTTATCAGAGAAAGCAACAGCCGAAAATCCATCAATTTTGTAGCATCGGTGAAAGATGCGTTCGAAGCATTTGCTCGCTAAATCATACCGCCGGCGCAGGAAATTAATAAAAACAAATCATAAGGAAGAAATCACTAATAATTTTTGGTGACGTGATTTTTTTTCGTACCTTTGCACCCGCTTATGGACTTTCCAACTTTTGATTTTCAGAATTGTGTCAGTGCGTTCATCGTTTTGTTTGCGATATTGGACGTGGTGGGGTCGTTGCCTGTTTTTCTTGATTTGAGCCAGCGCAACAAGGCGTTTAGTGCCATCAAGGCTACGGTGATTTCGTTTTTTATTTTGCTGGTGTTCTTTTTTGTGGGCGAGGGCATTTTGGCTCTTTTTGGCGTGGATGTCAGCTCGTTTGCCGTTGCCGGTGCGCTTGTGATTTTTGTGATTGCGTGCGAGATGACGTTTGGCGTGGAGATTTTTAAGATGGACAAAGTGGAAGGCAGTGCTACCCTTGTGCCGATTGTGTTTCCACTGCTTGCCGGTCCCGGAGCTTTCACGACGCTGCTTTCGCTAAAAGCGGAATATTCTTCGCCGGATATTATTGTGGCGCTGGTGGCAAATATGCTGATTGTGTATCTGGTGCTGCGAAATGTGGCGCCGGTGGCTAAACTGCTTGGCAAGGGGGGCGTGTTTATGCTTCGTAAGTTCTTCGGTATCATCCTGTTAGCCATCGCGGTGAAACTTTTTATGAGTAATATAACAATATTGATAGGATAACGAAAATGGATTGGTTTAATGAATTGATTTGGGGCGAAGGGATTGCCCACACGGTGCTTCTGCTGGCGGCGGTGATTGCTGTGGGGTTGGCTTTGGGCAAAGTAAAGATTTATGGTATTTCGCTCGGCATCACGTTTGTGCTGTTCGTGGGGCTGCTTTTGGCGCATTTTGGGTTGCAGATGAATCACCATGTACTGCACTTTATGAAGGAGTTTGGACTGATTCTTTTTGTCTATTCCATTGGTTTGCAGGTGGGTCCGGGTTTCTTTTCGTCGTTCAAGAAAGGGGGCATCACGCTCAATTTATTAGCCTGCGGCATCGTCTTTTTGGGCGTGCTCACAGCCATTGTGCTGCACTTTGTGACGGATATTCAGATGTCCACGATGGTGGGCATTTTGTCGGGGGCGGTGACCAACACCCCCGGATTGGGCGCGGCTCAACAGGCTTATTCCGATATGCACAACCATGTGCAAGACCCCACCATCGCGATGGGCTATGCCGTGGCCTATCCGCTGGGCGTTTTGGGCATCATCTCGTCGATTATCTTGATGAAATATATTTTCCGTATCAATTTGCAGAAGGAAACGGACAATATCAACGCCGTGTCGGGCAGTCAGGCGGCGCAGGTGGAACTCGTGTCGCTCGAAATCAACAATCCGGCTATCTACAACCGAACGGTTGCGGATGTCAAACATTTGGTTGGACGTAATTTCGTCATTTCAAGAGTCTTGCACAACAAGCAAGTGGCGATAGCCTCGTCCAACACCGTTTTGCACGAGGGCGACCGGGCGTATGTGGCGACCACGCCTGCCGACCGCACCGCCATTATTGCCTTTCTCGGCAGGGAAGTGGCGATGACGCAGGAGCAGTGGGACAAACTTGATTCGCAGATGGTGTCGCGCCGCATTATGATTTCCAAATCGGGCGTCAACGGCAAGTCGATTCGCCATTTGAATTTGCGCAGCAACTGCGGTGTCAATATCACGCGCGTCAATCGTTCGGGAGTCGATTTGATTGCCGCCCCGAATTTGCATCTGCAAATGGGCGACTTGGTGACGGTGGTGGGCAACGAAAATGCCATCAAAAGCGTCGAGCACGTGCTGGGCAATCAGATGAAACGCCTCAACGAGCCGAATTTGATACCGATATTTATAGGCATTTTCTTAGGGGTGCTACTGGGCAGTATTCCGGTGATGTTCCCCGGCGTGCCGCAACCCGTGAAACTTGGCTTGGCAGGCGGTCCGCTCATTGTAGCAATTCTGATTAGCATCTTTGGTCCGAAATACCATTTAGTGACCTACACCACACTGAGTGCCAACCTCATGCTGCGCGAAATCGGCATCTGCCTCTTCCTCGCGTGCGTGGGCTTGGATGCGGGCGAAAAATTTGTGGACACGATTGTCAATGGCGGCGGCTTCGCGTGGATAGGCTACGGCTTCATCATCACGCTGTTGCCCCTGCTGATTATTGGCATCCTCGCGCGCTCGGTCTACAAGGTCAATTACTACACCCTGATGGGCTTGATGTCCGGCTCAATGACCGACCCCCCCGCGCTGGCATATTCCAACGCCACGGCAGGCAATGACGCTCCGGCAGTGAGCTACGCCACGGTCTATCCGCTCACAATGTTCCTGCGGGTGCTCACGGCGCAACTGCTGGTGCTCTTCTTTTAGTCTAATAGTCTAAAAGAACAATGAAAACATCCGATGCAGGACAGACGACCGGGCAGGCGGCAATTTGAACTCCACCACATGGTTGGGCTTGATGCGCTCAATGATATCGTAGGCAACATCAAAGCCCCTTTTCACAACCACGGCATCCTGTACACCATCGTAGTAGCCGTCTAAGTGCAAAATGCTGTAAACAGTGTTAAGCTCTTTGAGCAGTTTCCCATCCAATTGCGCCACATTGGCGGTGTAAAACTCAATAGACCTGCGCTTTTTCTTAGGCATCTCCACTCCTTTGAGTTCAAGATAAGTGTTAAGGGCGAGCAACACGCCGTTGTAAGCAGTGCCGCAAGCAGTGCGCACATACTTTTTGTCGGCATAATAGTCGTCTTCCTTGCGGGCTTTCTGCAAGGTGTCCTTAGCGTTGCTCATGTAGCGCATGGCTTCGGCGTAGGCGTTTTGCTTAATTTCTTCCTGTTTTTCAATTGACATAATTTTTTAAATTTAAATTGTTTATATTTTTGTTTGGTGGTTGATTTACGCCGCAAAGGTAATGCAAATTTTTCAATCTGCCAAATATTTTTGGCAATTTTTCTTCGTTTTGCAGATACAAAAAAATTTTATACCTTTGCCGTGGAGATGGCGGAAGTTTTTGATAAAGAAAAGTTAATTATCTATTGGACGGAAAGTTCCGATGGTGATTTTAAGACAATGCAGGATATGTTCAATACGGGCAACTATCATTGGGCGTTGTTTATGGGACATTTGGTAATCGAAAAACTGCTAAAAGCCTATTTTGTCAAGGCAACAGAGGAACATCCGCCTTTGATACACGATTTGCGACGGCTTGGCGAACGGGCAGGGTTAAATTTTGACCCCGAGAAAACAATAATTATTGAAACAATCTCGCAGTTCAATATTCGCGCCCGTTACGATGATTATAAACGCTTATTTTATAAACTTTGTACGCACGAATATACAACGGAGTGGATGGGAAAAATTAAAGATTGCCGAGTATGGATAAAAGCGATGCTATAAAACTGAGTAAAAATTATCTTGAAAAAGTAAAAAAATCGGGTATCAATGTTATTGATGCGTGGCTTTTTGGTTCGTATGCCAAAGGTAACTATCACAAAGACAGCGATATAGACTTGGCTCTCGTGGTGCCGGACAGTTTTTTGTCGTTAGATACGGATGTGAAACTGATGGCAATACGGCAGGGAAGCGAAACCATAATTGAAACGCATACTTACAGCAAAGATGACTTTCAATCCGATTTGCCAATCATTTCGCAGATAAAACAATACGGATTACATATTTAATAACACAACCACTGCGCCAACGCAGTGGTTAGATGCGCTCAATCAGCACCGTTGCAAAAACGGCGATGCCCTCTTCGCGTCCTACGAAGCCCATTTTTTCGGAGGTGGTGGCTTTGATGGAGATGTTGTCGGGGGGGGTTTGCATTATGGTTGCGAGGCAGGTTTGCATTTGTGGGATGTGGGGGTTGAGTTTGGGGGCTTCGGCGCAGATGGTGATGTCGGCGTTGCCTGTTTGGTAGTTTTTGGTGCGCAGCAAGTCCATTGTGCGTGCCAGGAGGATTTTGCTGTCGATGTTTTTATAGGTGTTGTCTGTGTCGGGGAAGTGGTAGCCGATGTCGCGCAGGTTGGCTGCTCCCAGCAGGGCGTCGCACAGGGCGTGGATGAGCACATCGGCATCCGAATGTCCTTTCAAGCCGCGTGTGTGCGGGATTTGGATGCCGCCCAGCCACAACGTGCGCCCCTCCGCAAAGGGGTGCACGTCATACCCGAAGCCTACTCTCATTGCAACAGCCCTTTCATGCCATCCACGTCGAAACTGAGGGAGAAGCGCAGTGTCTGGTCTAAGGGATTCGAGGGCGTGGAGGAAATCAGATATGCCACGTCCATTTGGAATGCTGTGAGCTTAAATCCGCCTCCCAGCGAGAAGTATTGGCGGTTGCCCTTCGCCGGATTTTCGTGAAAATAGCCGGCACGGGCAAAAAATTTGCGGTCGTAGGCATATTCTGCGCCGAGAGACCACGTCACTTCCTGCAATTCTTCCTTCATACCGCCGGGGGCATCGTTGAACGACGAGAAAATACCGGAAATAGCCGCTGTTTCGTTATATTTGGTCCTGTCATCGTCGTTCGCACCCGTGCCGGGGGGTGTCGGCACCAGATATTTGTTGATGTCGGCATTGATAGCCAGCGTGTTGAAATTGTCTAACGGCATCTGCAACGATGCGCCCAACCGCAGATTGGTGGGCAAAAACATTTCGGTAACGCCGCCGTTGTAGGATACTTTCCCGCCGATATTGGAGATGTTAAGCCCCACGCCGAGCAGCGATTCGCGGCTGCCTATATCCACCTTTGTGTTGTAATAGCCGGCAATGTCGGCTGCTACGCCCTGAGCCGGATATTGGTCGGCTTCTGTGCCGGCGCCCAAATCGGAACGGATGTAGCGGAAGGCTCCGGCGATGGAGATATGCTCCGATGCTTTGAGCGAAATACTGACGTCGGCAGCCATTTCGTAGGGACTGGCTTCGCCTGAGTTTGCCTGATGTTCAGTGCTGAGGATAATATTGCCCATCGAAAAATAGCGGATACTCGCACCGATAGCCAGATTTTCGGAACTACCGACTTTGGAATATCCCGACACGTTAAACAGATTGATGTCGTTCACCAACTTCGCCAGCCAGGGCGTGTAGGAGAAGCCGAAGCCCGCCTTGCTCGGCGCAAACACGTATTTGGCAGGGTTCCAATACTGCGAAAAAACGTCCGGCTCGGTGGCGGCACCAATGTCGCCCATAGCACCCCCACGCGCGTCCGGTGCAATCGTCAGCGAGGGCACCGCCGTCCGTAGCGGATTAAAAGATTCTTCCTGTGCGTAGATGCTTGTTGCTGAAGCAAATAGCATTGACAGCACGATTTTCAGAGAATTGCGGGTCGCGCCCGCAATGACAGTCTTTAATTTTAATTTGTTCATTTTATATTATTTATTATTTATAATTCTATATTTTTTGCTACAAAATCACTATTTTTTTCGCTCTACTTGTTTCTTTGCCGTCTTTGGTGTGGATGGTTGCCTGATAGAGGTAGATGCCTGCGGGGGCTTTTCTGCCTGTGTTGGTGGTCAAATCCCACTCCACGGGGTAGGAATGCTGCGTGGCGCCGCTTTCCGAATGCGACCAGATGAGCCTGCCGGTGAGGTCGTAGACGCGCATTTCTACGTTCAAGACACTTTCCGGGCGGTTGTGCTCGATGCGAAAGGTGGTGTTGTCGCGGACGGGGTTGGGATATGCCACGAGGGTGTATAACTCCGGTGCCTGCCCTTTTTCGACCGTGAAGCGCAGGCTTTCCGATGTCGAATTGTTGAGGATGTCCCACGCGCGGAACGCGAGTTCGTGCCGTCCGGCGGCAAGTGTTGGGATGGAGAAGCCAACGGTGCCGCCCCGGTCGTCCAGCGGCTGATAGTAGTTGTTCAGATTGTAGGTCTGCGCCGGATTGTTGTCGATGCAGATGGTCAGGTCGTGTCCGAGACCGCTTCCTGTGATGTTGATGCCGTCTTCGTCGAAGACTTCGGCAACGAAAAACGGTGTTTCGTTCACGCGGTCGCCGTCCCTGAAATCGGGTGTGTTGAGATACATTTGGCTGATTTCGGGTGCTATATCGTTGAGCAGTCGGTCGGCAGTGCCTGAGAGGGTGTATTTTAGGAACGCACCGTTGGCATCACTGTTTTGCGCCGCATCGAAGGCATAGAAATTGATTTTGCCTGCGAGGTTGGAGTAGGAAATGTCTAACGGCACATTGAACGCCACTGCAAATTGCCCATTTTCGACCTTGCTGCTGCCCTTGTAAACCGTGTTGGAATAGTCTGTGAATTGGAACCGCACGCTTGTGTCGCGGGCTGCATCGTTGTAATAGGTGCGCGAGGTGAACTGTTGCTGTCCGTCAAAAACCGTTGCCTGCAAATTGCCGGTGAAGTGGGGTAGCGGGGTGCCTGTTTCGTCCACAATCGAGCCGGTTAAAGTCATGCGTTCCAATGCTTTGAAGTTGTAGGTGGAGTCAGCCACAATATCTTCGCTGTTGATGGTTTCCAACTTCACTTGCCATTCGGGGTAGTTGAGTTGGAGGGCTGGGTCGCCTAAGAGGTTGTAGTTCAGTTTGTTGCCGTCTGTGCCCACGTCCAATTTTCCTAATCGCATCACGTCGCCCAGGGCGGGGTATTTGCCGTCGATTTTCATGAACAGTCGGCGAATGAGCTTGTCGTTAATCACGAAATTGGGCGAGGAATACACCACGCGCGAGGTGGTGATGAGTGCGATGCCGCCGCTCTTTTTCCGCAACATAATGTCCTCACCGGCAGGCGATTGGATGGCATCGAACCACCCAAAATCGCAGGTTGCCGTAATCCACAACGGCAGAGTTTCAAACGTCATCTGGTTAACATCGGAGATATTCAGAAAATCCTGCCCCGAAATGCTGTGCGTGGCACCGTGCCCCGTATAATTGACCAAAAAGCAGCCCTCTTTCAGCGTGTTTTGCAATTTCTGCTTGGCATCCGGATAAACGGTTTTGCCATTCACAAACATCGGCTGAATAGCGTCCATGTAGGCTCTGTTGACCATATATTGCGGGTGATTGCTTTCAATGTATTTTGCCAAATCGTCTGCCTGTCGGACGTGCACAAAATCGGTTGTTCCGCCGTTTTCGTCTATATCATCGGCAGTGAACAGGAGCGTGTTTTTCCAACGTCCGTGGTGGGTGTTGTCCATGTAGGTCAGGAGTTTTTGCAGCACATTTTCGGCTTGCTCCACCGAACTCACGGGCAGTCGTCCGATGCCTAAGTCCAGTTTGTCGGAGTTTAAATTCAGCCCTTCATTGTTGTCCAGAAAGCCGAAATAGTCGTCTGTGCCATAGGAGTAGGTTTCGTTGACGGATTCCTTGAATTGATAGGTCAGCAGATAGTTTCGCGCATCCATTTTGGCGGCGGCGGTCAGGTGGCGGTTGTCGAACAAGCCGTCGCCGTATAACAGCAGGTAGCGCGGCTTTTCGGCGGCGGTGGTTGCGCGGTCGTAAAACATCTTCATAAACCGTCGATAGGCGGTTGCGTCGGGCGTGCCGGACGAAAATTCGTTGTAAATCCATTCGGGCTGCACCACCGTGACGTGCAAATTTTGCTTTTCGCGGTGCTTTGCCGCCAACTGTTCGGCTTGTGAGGCATACACCGCGGGCACGATGATGACCATATCCGTCTGCGGCAGGGCGTGCAAATTCTGATTGGGGATTTCGCCCGCGATTTCGGGCGTGGGGAATGGCTTGCTCAAATCCACGAGCGCGTATTCGGGAATGGTGCCGTCGGGCGTGCCTGAAGAAAAGGTCAAACTTTCGAGCAGCGTGCAATTGACGGGGTCGGTCACGTTCCACACCTGCCCCGTGGCGGGCGCATTGGCAATGACGTAGTTCAAAGCCGTGTTTCGCGCCGCTTTGTTCCGAAAAAACGTGCAGGCATCGCCGTAAAAGCGGAGATTGCGCGTCACGTTGAGGCGGATGTAGTTTAAGAAGGATATTCCGGTGGAGTTGTAACTGACTTTCACAGAGATGTTTTCAGACTTCGCGCCCGTCCAGTCTTTGGTGGCGTTCACCAATTTGGCTTTCTCGTATTCGCTTGAGGTGGGGTTGACTGTCTGCGAAAATGTGGCATCGCCGACAGAAACTGTTACCGGCGTGGCTTGAGATGGTTTGGCGGCAAATGACAAACACACTTTTGCCACATCCTGTGCGATTCCGGGCACTGTGAACGGGAATGTCTGGGTGGGATTGCCCGCGAAACTCTCGCCAAACAGTTCGCGACCCGAATTGATGATGGCGGTCTGCTCTTTTTCGTGCAAAGCGTAGTCGTCAAATGTCTGCGCGGTGTTGCCCGATGGCGTGCCGGATGCTTGCACGGTCATTTCTTTCGGACCGGCTGCGTTTTCGGTAATGAAATACGACCCAAACGTGGAATAGGGATTATTCTCGTGTTCAAAGGCATCGGTGGAGGCGTTGTAAGCCCATTTTTGCACGCCGCGACCGTAAAAAAGCAGGTAGTCGCCCGCATTAAACACATTGTCGGAGCCTTTGTGGAGATACACGGCAACTTCGGGCAGGTCGTCGAAGGCGGGCTTGGTGAAATCCGCATCAAGGAGCCACCCGCCGTAGCCATAGATTTTCACCTGCGCAGGGTCGGCAAAGCCCATCTTTTGGATTTCCTCAAAAGTGAGTTTGTAAACAGCATTGTCATAGACCTTTAGCTGCACCCAGCGACCCGCGCCAAGCACCGAATTGTCGGCAAATAGCGCGGATGGGTAGCCCCAAAGGAGCCCCAAAATAGACACTATGGCGATGTATTTTTTCATCTCTTAATTAACGCATTTCGCAGCTTTTTATTGTGTGCGGCAATTTATGGCTCAATTTTTACCCGGTTTAGATTTGTTTCAGTTACATGTCAGTTACATAAAAATACAATTGATTATCAGATGATTAACAGACTCAAATAGCACTGTAGTCACATACCAGTTACATAAAAACTATCCCCAATAAGGAATATAGCTTGTAAACTTTTTGGATTTATTTTCAGGTTGATATTCTTTTATCAACCCTGAATTACAAGTTTCTTTCATAAGTTTGGAAACCATTGGATAATTTTTGTCTTCAATTTCAAACCTCACTCTTAAACTCTGATTTGTCATGTGTTCTTTTTCCATATACTTCAAACAGCAATGCTGATAGCAGGCGCGAATCCTGTCTTCTTTTGTCATTTCGATAACTTCGACCGAAGTCCGTTCCATGATAAATTGGGTAAAATGTTCAAAGCCGCAGGCATATCCCTCCTTAAAATGTAATGACTATCCGCAATCATACCACTTGGCTCCGCTCCGTGTCCCGCAGGGGACAGCACTTTATTAACCGTAGACTTCAGTCTACGGTATAAAAATGATAAAATGCCATTAGTCCCGCATGGGACGGCACTTGAGACGGGTGCAGATTTGCTGAATAACAATGTGTCGTCCCATGCGGGACTTTGGGGTATGGGCTCTGTCACTCCCGTAGACTAAAGTCTACGGTTAATAAAGTGCTGTCCCCTGCGGGACACGGAGCGGAGCCAAGTGGTATGATGCGGATAGTCATTTAAAATTTTGTTCGGGATATGCTTCTATCCGAAATAGTGCCACCACGAGGAAAGACAGGCTTTTCTCTGTTTTCCGGCACATGAACGAAAAGCAGAGAATAACTCTCGAAAGCCAGTATAGCGTGCTGAATAAGTACCGGCTGAGCCAGATTATTGCGAGCAATATTACCTAATCGTTGAATAATAGCATCAGCTTTCTCATACTTTTTTTGATTTCTGCAAAGGTACGTTTTTATCGTCAACCTACCAAAAACTCAATCATACCGGATTTATTTTTCTGAAATATTTGTCGTACCTTTGCTCTTTCAATAGCGTAATAACAATGAGAGTTTTGTTTATATCTGCTTGGTATCCAAATCGTTATGATGCGATGGACGGTCTGTTTGTTCAAAAACATGCGGAAGCCGTCAATTTGTATTGCGAGGCAAAAGTGCTGTATGTGTATGCAGATACGCATATCCGTGCGTTTGAAATTGTTGACCGGAAGCATAATGATTTGAACGAGATTATTGTCTATTATCCGGCAAAGGCATCCACGAATGTGTTTTGCAAATTACTGAAAACTTGGAATTATGTTAGAGCCTATTGGAAGGGCTATAAATACATCACCGAGAAAGGCTATTCGCCTGATATTGTGCATGTTAATGTGCTGACGCGGACGGGGTTTATTGCTTACTTGCATAAAAAATGGAAAGGTGTGCCGTATGTGCTCACGGAGCATTGGACTCGCTATTTGCCACAAAACTTTGGTTATAAAGGCTTTTTGAGGAAACGGATTACGGAGCTTGTTGTTCGTAATGCCTCGGCAGTGATGCCGGTGTCCGAATCTTTGCAGCAGGCAATGCAGGGGCATCGGTTGCATAATGCCCACTATACGGTGGTGAATAATGTTGTAGATGATTTCTTTTTTGACGAGCGTGTGGTTTCGCATCGAGAGAAAAAACGGATTTTGCACATTTCCTGCTTTATTGAACGGGCAAAAAATGTTTGCGGAATGCTGAGGGCTGTGCAGGCGTTGTCGAAGCAACGGACTGATTTTGAATTGATTATCATCGGTGATGGTCCCGACTTTGATACGGTAAGTGCTTATGCCCGAACTTTGGATTATCCGCCCAACACCGTTTCTTTTGTTGGCGAGCAAACACCGCACGAGGTGGCTAATTGGTTTGGCGACAGTGATTTCTTTGCGATGTTTTCAAATTATGAAAATTCGCCGGTCGTCATATCCGAAAGTTTAGCATCGGGCAAACCGGTAATCAGTAGCGATGTAGGTGGCATTTCGGAACATATCAACGCAACAAATGGCTTTTTGGTTGCAGCGGGCGATGAGGCGGCATTGTTAGACAAAATGAATTATCTGTTGGAGCATTTTCACGCCTATGATGCGGGAGCGATAAAAGCAGTGGCACAGGAGAAGTTTAGTTACAAAAATGTGGGAAAGAAAATATATGGAATCTATCTACAAACATTTTATTATCACACGATTTAATATTGTTCCCGACGAGGATTCAATAATAAATGATGATTCGCAAATCACCGATGAAGCCTATTTATCGGAACGGTTTCGGTTGTTTGATTTGTATTGTTTTCCCTCTGTTAAAAATCAAACAAACAAAAATTTCGTATGGCTGTGCCTCTTTTATGATAAAATACCTGCAAAGTGGAAAATAAAAATAGATGAATATAAGAAACAATTACCGAATTTTATGCCGATTTTCTGCTCTTATGAGCAGCGAAACGGGTCGAACGAAATTCTATTGTTGCTCGACAAAATCATTAAAACAGAGGTAAACAGGAGTGCTTCGCAGCCAGGTTTTATCCTGACAACACGCATAGACAACGATGATGGCGTGCATAAACTCTTGGTTAACAACCTGCAGCAATATTTTTTAGCACATCAAGCAGAAATGGTGTTAAACTATGCTAATGGTTTTCAATATATTCCACACTGCAATGTTCTAAAAAACTGTATGAGCGAAAAAGGGCATTTTGGCACATTGGTTGAGAAAAACGGTCAATGTTTCAAAACTGTTTTGTCGTTTCCGCATAATGATTTGCCGGCTTCTTTAAAATCTGTTTGTTTGAGGGAAAAAGAGCGAATGTGGATAGAGGTAGTCCATCAAACAAATGTGTTTAATGGCACTTATTTTCAGCGGCAACACCTTTTCTGCGATTTGTTTTGCGCCGGTTTTCGATACAGAAATTTGAGCGATTTTGGCATGGAACAAAAACTCCCACGGTTTAATTTTGGCGTATGGAGGCTGTTTTTTATATGGTTTTTTAACAGAATTTGGGCAAAAGCACTGAAATGGAGAAAATAAAAAAAATAATCAAACAGATAGGTTTGCTATGGAAAAACAATCCGAAAGTGGTTGAAAATTATTTCTTTATGACTTTTTCGCAAGGTGCGATTGTGCTGATAAACTTGCTTTTGTATCCTTATTTGATACGCACGTTGGGCAAGGAGGCATACGGCACCTATATTTTTATTTTTTCAAATATCAACCTTTTCATTTTGTTCATTGCTGCGGGACTTTCCACGCCGGCATTGAAAAAAATAGCAATCAATACCGACAGCCTCACCGTAAAAAGCCAAACAGTTTCCGAAGTGTTTACTGCCAAATTATTTCTTTTTTGCATTTATGCCGTTTTGCTCGCCGTGTGTATTCTGTTTATTCCCTTTGTAAGAGCAAATATTACGCTCTATTTGATAGTTTTTGTCCTGTCGAGCAGCGATATGCTTTTTCCGCTGTGGTATTTTCAGGGGATGCAAAAAATGGGATTTGTGACCTGCGTCAATCTGGGCATTCGTATTCTTATCGTGCCGCTGGTTTTTATTTTTATCAAATCGTCAGCCAATTTGCTTGAATACACCTTGATAGTGTCGGTATTGCCTTTTTTGGGCGGCGTTTTCACTTTTTTTTACTTGATAACAAAGGAGCATCTTCGCATAAGACTTGTGTCATTTAAGAGTTTGAAACCTGTTTTTCGCGATTCTCTACCGTTTTTTTGGACCACGGCTTTCGGTAGAATCAAAGACGAAAGCATCAAATTTTTTGTCGGCATTCTCTTTGGAATGAATAATGTGGCGGTCTACGATTTGGCGAACAAAATTATCACTCTCGTTTCCATGTTTACCGGCAGCATCAACACGGCGATTTTTCCCGTAGCAGTAAAAAAACTTGGTTCCGAAAGAATCAAGCAAATTTTTCGCTACGAAACAATTATCGGACTGTCGGCAACTGCCGCTATTGTCGCCTTTGGCTATTGGGCAGTGCTGCTTTTGGGCGGAAAAGCGATGCTGAACGCTTACCCTTTAACTGTCATATTAAGCATTACGATTTATACAAATTTGATTGTGGGGTGCTATTTTAACCTCGTTTTTGTACCTCAGGAACGTTACTATTTCATTACGCGCAATCAAATAGTTTCACTTATCACCTTTGTTGCTTTCAGCGGCACCGGATTGTTGCTTTTTCAGTCTATTGACGTGATAGTTATCGCATTGTCCTTGTCGGCAATCTGTGAAGTTTTATACTGCAAATTTCTAACTACAAAACATAAATTGCTGTGAGGCAATTTTGCGCCTTAAAATGGCATTTGCCGGCAACAAGTTTTTTTATGATTATCCGCAATCATGCCACTTGGCTCTCGCTCCGTGTCCCGCATGGGACAGCACTTTATTAACCGTGGACTTTAGTCTACGGGAGTGCCGGAGCCCACGCCCCAAAGTCCCGCATGGGACGACACATTGTTATTCAGCAAAACTGCACCCGTCTCAAGTGCCGTCCCATGCGGGACTATGGAAGAGGAAGTGGTGCCCCCCCCGTAGACTGAAGTCTACGGTTAATAAAGTGCTGTCCCGTGCGGGACAATGAGAGCCGCACAGTATTGTCCCCGTAGGGACAATATATTGGTAGAAACCGGAATCTATCCTCCACACCCCACCGTCCCGTTCGGGACGGAATGTGATAACGATATTGATATTTCGTGCCTACGAAAGAGGTGGGGGCGATGGGCATTTTCTACCAATATTTTGTGCCTTTAGGCACAAAATATTGGTAGCCATCTACCCTTATCAAAATTTAACGCCTTCCGGCGTAACAGACGGAATCAGAAGCGCAGAATACGGCTGAAATTTGATGCGTTGACCCTGCTATGATTGTCTGAACCATGATTTTAATAAGATTTTGAGGATTAGCAGGATTACAAAAAATCCTGCCAATCCTCCATCTTGCTAATCTTGAAAATCTTATTAAAATCATGGTTCAGACAACCATCAAATCCGCATAATAATCCGCTCCCGAAGGTGCAGGGCGAGTTCTTTTTTAGATTTGCGCCAGAGGTCGGTCAGTTGGGCAACTAATTGCTGCACTTCTTCCACATCTTGGCGGGTTTCTGCCTCGGCGATGCGGCGGGTGAGGTCGTCCATCTGCTGTTTGAGGATGGCATCTTTGTAGTTTAGGACGGCATACAGCACCATTTCGAGCAACTTTTCTTCTTCCGTCACCACTTTTTTGTGCTTGGAATGCACCTTGCTTTCGATGTATTTGTTGGTGGAAACGTCCACCGCAAATTGGCTGATGTCGGGGTCGGGGTGATTTTTGAAATAGGATTCCGCCACAAATCCTTCCTCCTGATAATGCGCGAATGCCTCGTCTAAAATCCTCTTGTAGAGCGCGTTAGATACTTCCAAATCGTCTTCCTGCAAATTTTGCACGATGGATTCGATGACATTGACTTCAAACTTTTCCTGCGTTTCCGCATCTGTGTAGGTCGCGTTTTTTTCGCCATAGCGGACAATGTAGTAGAGGAGGTTGCGCTCGTAAGGCTCCAATGGCGACGGGGTGGCTTTGACTTCTGCCGCTTCGGACGCGGGTGCGGGTGGGGGGACTACGACATTGGGTTTATGCAGATATTTTTGTTGGCGTTGGTTGGCTATCGACCGCACGAGCACGCGCCCGTCTATATCGCGGAGGCGCGAACACTCCTTGACGTACACCAGACGG
>BNTT01000046.1 GCA_025996815.1 Bacteroidia bacterium | reverse complement strand
AAGGGCGAGCAAGCCGACAGATTGCTGTTTGACTACCTTGTGCAGGCGATAGTATTCTACGAGGCGGATAATCAGGCTCTTGCGGCGGTTGCCGGTGAGGTGCATTTCGCCCATCGTGTCGTAGTTTAAATTCAATATTTGGAAAAACAGCGCGCTTTCTTCCCGGTCTAAAAAGTGGACGTGGGAGGGCTGGGTTGTAACAAAAAAACCGTTCAGCAGGTCGAAATAGCAGTGGGGCGCATAATTTTCCGCATCGGGATAGAAGCCGAGGAACTGCGTCAGGCGAAGCAAAAACACCAGATGAAAATTGGCATAATCTTTTTCCGACAAATCCAAGACCTGAATCGACTGCACAAGGTAGTCAAACAGCAATCTGTCGGCTTGCTCGCCCTTCACCGCCTTGCCCACCCACTCTGCCAAAAACAGGCTCAAGGCACTTTTTACGGGGTTGCTCAACAGATAGACGAGCGGCACGTGCACTTTTGCCTCTTGCAACCGCTGAATTTCGCGCGAATTTTGATGCTCCACCTCCAAATCCAGAATGGCTAAGGGATGAAAAACGGAGCCTGCCACTTTCGCGCGTTTGCCCTTCGATTTGTAGGTCAGATACGACATCTGCCCAAACTCTTCCGTGAACACGCGCACGATAGCGCTGGTGTCGTTATAGTTGAAATAGCGCAGCACAATGGCTCTTGTTTTGTGTAACATGCGACAAAGGTAAAAAAAAAATAAAAAAGTAGCAAAAAAATT
Source organism: Bacteroidia bacterium (assembly GCA_025996815.1). Taxonomy (GTDB): domain Bacteria; phylum Bacteroidota; class Bacteroidia; order Bacteroidales; family Azobacteroidaceae; genus Azobacteroides. The sequence continues at coordinate 18,438 of BNTT01000046.1, read as the reverse complement.
TGCAGATTAAAAAAAAAGTTGTACCTTTGCACCCGCAATTGCAAAGAATGGTCCATTCGTCTATCGGTTAGGACGCCAGGTTTTCATCCTGGAAAGAGGAGTTCGATTCTCCTATGGACTACTGAAACAAACAAATTAAAAGAATAAAGTTTAAAAGATGGCAAATCATAAATCATCAATCAAACGCATCCGTCAGACGTTGAGCAAACGCCTGAGCAATCGCTATTATGCAAAAACAGCCCGTAACGCCGTGCGCGATTTGCGTGCAACGACCGGCAAATTGAAAGCCGCCGAACTGTACAAAAAAGTGAGCGCAATGTTGGACAAACTGGCTAAGAAAAACGTCATTCACGCCAACAAAGCCGCCAATTTGAAATCCAAATTGGCGCACCGCATCGGCAAATTAGCCTAAAAAAAAGTTTTTTTTTAAGACAATAAATCGGGGCGCAGTCGTTTCGTGCGCTCGATGGATTGTTGTAACTCCCAGTCGCGGATATTGGCTTCGTGACCGGAGAGGAGGATTTCGGGCACCTGCCAGCCGTTGTAATCGGAAGGGCGCGTATAGACGGGAGGTGCCAACAGATTGTCCTGAAACGAGTCGGAGAGTGCCGACTGTTCGTCGCCAATAGCCCCCGGAATAAGCCTCACAATGGCATCAGCCATCACTGCCGCGGCAAGTTCGCCGCCCGTGAGCACATAATCACCAATAGAAATTTCCCGCGTAATAAGATGTTCGCGAATGCGGTAGTCGATGCCTTTGTAGTGCCCGCAAAGGATGAGCAGGTTTGTGCACAGCGACAATTGGTTGGCAATCGGCTGATTAAACGTTTCGCCATCGGGCGAGGTGTAAATAACTTCGTCGTAGGTGCGCTCCGCGCACAGTGCCGCAATCGCGCGGTCGATTGGCTCGCATTGCAACACCATACCTGCCTGTCCGCCAAAGGGATAGTCGTCTACGCGGCGATGCCGCTTGTCCGACGAATAGTCGCGCAAATCGTGTAAATGAATTTCCACCAGCCCCTTGTCCTGCGCCCGCTTCAAAATCGAAGCGTGCAGCGGGCTTTCCAGCAATTCCGGCAATACCGTGATAATGTCTATTCTCATTCTCATACGGTCATCAATGTGGCATCGGGTGGCGTAACAGAGGCTATCAGCCCGCCGAAGCCACCACTCATTATCGAATACAGAAGGCGGGGGCACAGCCGAGATCCCTAACAGCATGTGTCGCGAAGGCATGGTACGCCTCCTTCCAGTGTTGCTCATCGTACTCCTCCCCATGGTACTCACGTAAAGTATAATCGGAGCGGATAGTGCAAAAGCAGCTGTTGTATCTGTCAAGATCCCAATAATATAGCCAGCCGAGCCCGGGCGCGAGCGGGGGCCCGGGCCACAAGTCTTCCGGAAAGCGTTCCCCATCCGGATTAACGATAAGGGGTGTGCTCAACCAATAATCGCCTTGACGATTGTCTTTGTCGTATTTAATGCGCCTGTCATTATTTGTGTAGTACTCAAGCCGTGCCATAGGCAATTTTGCCTCCTCTTGCAGCGTCGTATGCAGGGGATACCATTCGTCTCTGCCCGTTATTTCCGATATGGTGGGGAGCCAGAGTATATCCGCCGAGTTTCCTCCCTCCCTTGTTGGCAACAGCAATTTGCGCGAGGGCGTCCAGAACATCTCGTCAGTAATGCCCCCCGCGGCCTCTTTCAGCCCCGGATAGAAAGAATTGGTAAGAAACTGACGCATCTCGCTTTGATAATACCCCCCGTCGTTGGTTACAGTGGAATTCATGTTGCGGTTAAGCGGAGCATTCTGGAACTGGAACACCACATGGTCGGGGGCGCCGGGATTATTGGCAATAATAGAAACCGCACCGGGAATATCGTGCTTAAATGAGTTGATACCCACCACGATATGGCGCAGGAGCCGACCACGCCTTAACCCCTTGTCAACTATCGTGTTATTGCCATAGGTCAATGAAGGCAGGTCGATATAGTCGCCAAGCTGGACGAATGTGCTAAAATCCTCATTCGGAGCGGGATGAGAAATCATATTGTGCAGGGCGGTATAGGTTTCATACACTATGCTTTGGGTGAGTACCTCGCTTGCTCTGCGTATGCCGAACTTTATGGTGAGGTCCTGGCTTGAGGGGTCGCGGGGTGCCCCTCTTGCCACTACCCTCACTATTGAGGGTTGCGTTAGCGTGGCAAAGGCAGCTCCATGTATGGTGATTGTCTGACCCTCTCCTGCGATTTTCACCAAGTCCAAGCCGATGATGGTGCACTCCGTGGAGGAGGCGCGCCTCAATATGCCACCGTCCAGACTGACAACTCCGGGTGTTCCCCGTGTGGTGAGGGTGAATTGCGACAGGGAGAGGCTCGATGCCGGCGCAAAGGTGCCGCCGGTCAGCGTAATGGTCAGCGTGTGGTTGCCGACGATGGAAGAGAACGCCGCCGACTCAATGGCTTTTGTGGTGCTTGCAACCACCGTCACCGCTACGGCTTGCGTGGCAAGGGCTGTGCCGGCTATGGTGATTTTCTGACCGCTACCGGTTCTTGTTACTGCGGGCAAGTTGGTAATGGTGACCTGCGTGTCGCTGATGCGCGTCAGCGTGCCGATAAAAGGGGAAGCAAATCCGGGCGTTCCCGGCGTGGTGAGGGTAAATTGCGACAGGGAGAGGCTCGATTCCGGCGCAAAGGAGCCGCCGGTCAGCGTAATGGTCAGTCTGTCGTTGCTTACGACAGAAGAGAACGGTGCCGATTCTACGGGATTTACACCGCTTGCAACTACCGTTGCCGTTGCCGTTGCCGCTGTGGCTTGCGTGGCAAGAGCACCGTCGGCTATGGTGATTTTCTGACCGCTACCGGCTCTTGTTACTGCGGGCAAGTTGGTAATGATGACCTGCGTGTCGGAGATGCGCGTCACCCTGCCGCCGTTCAGAGTGGTAAATCCGGGCGTTCCCGGCGTGGTGAGGGAGAATCGCGACAGGACGAGGCTCGCCGCCGGCGCAAAGGTGCCGCCGGTTAGCGTAATGGTCAGCGTGTGGTTGCCGACGACGGAAGAGAACGCCGCCGATTCTACGGGAGTTAATGTGGATTTGACGCTGATGTTGATGGTGGCATCGGCTCGGAGGTTTGCGGCTGTAGGAGCGTCGCCGGACGCATTCACGTTCGTCGCTTTGATTGTTCCCATCCCCGTCAGTGTCGGTTTCAGTTTCTGAAGTTTCACATCAACCATTTGACCCAGCCCCGCACTACCAATAGGATTATAGCTTATAAAGCCTATTGACCCATCGGCAGAGTTTATGTACTCGTCTTTCGGGGTAAATTCATACTTCAACTTATCGTAGGCAGAGCCGGGGGGCAAATAAAGGATTTTGCTCGTAAGGGACGCGGTGGAACCAGCCCCCCAATGCACTGTAGCACCCGAAGCGATGTATTCACCATCCCAGTAGAAGACGATGACGGGCATCGGCGGTGGCGGCGGTATATACCCAAAATAGTACTCAAACAGAGTTCCCGTAACTTGGGGAGGGAGGTATGCAGGGAAGTGGTCAATGTTGGGCCTGGACGTATAGTCTACGGAAATTTCCAGCCGGTCTTTCAGCCGGTCATCCGTGAGGGGAGTGGGGTAGGCAATCAGTTCCTCCATTGCGGCATTAAGTTCCCGAATGGGAGTCGAGATTGCCGCCGGAAAGTTCCACAAGGGAGATGCCTGCATTTGCTCCATCCAGATTTGTATCTGCTTCACCATCGACTTATATGCCATCTGCCGCCGGGCAAGCGCAGCGGTCCATTCGGCTCTGTTTTCGGGGGCAGCAGACCAGTGCGACCAATAGCGGTTGATGATGATCTCCCCACCGCTATAGTCCAGCACCATAGTATTCGCACGATTTATAAATACATACTCAGGCCTGAGTTTGACGGAGCTATAATAGGGTTTGGGCTGAATGTTATCCACAAACTCTCCCCAGCGTTTTTTGCTTTCCTCGAGTTTCCCGAGAAATGCGGCACCGGTCATATCGCTGGTCGTCTCCCAGCTAAGGGTCGGCATGGGGTCACCCCAGCGGATGCCATCCATCACTGTCGACGCGGGACGACCCATGGTGAAGTCGAAGACCGGATAAGAGATATTCTGCACCGGTGGAACCACCGTGACCGTACAGAAATCCGATAGTCCTCCGGCAGTGGTGGCAAAAATCTTTGTCGTTCCCACTGCTATGCCGACTACCACCCCAGATCCGTCCACCGTGGCGATGTCCGGATTTTCGGATGAAAATGTATAGGCGACATCAATGCCATTCGTTGTCGTTAGTCTAACTGCCAACGCATTGTACATTTCGCCAATGTTAAGGGCTAATGTTTTCGGCGTAATCGCCATATCTACGTCTATTTTCACGGTCACCGTGCAATAGGCACTTCCACCCTTCGTGGCGTAAATCTTCACCACACCCACTGATTCGCCGGTTATTATCCCGGCTGCGTCCACGTAGGCGATGCTCGGATTTTCCGACCACCAAAACGGCGTTTCGTAGGGGTCGTAATAGGGCGTTATAGTGGTGGTCGGGGGAGTGGGGGTTGTTTCGCCGATTTTAATGGTTAAGGTGGCGGGCGTCACAATTACCATTTCCACCGACACCTCGCACGCGGCAGTCAAGCCGTTGGCTATGACCATAATATTTGCTTTGCCCTCCTTGACAGCAGTAACCACCCCGCTCTGGTCAACGGTCGCAATATCCGGTGTTTCGGAAACCCACACTACGTCGCAAACAGCACCCGCCGGCGAAATCACTGCCTGTAATTGGTAGGTCTCTTTGAGGGGAAGTGCTAATTTCTTCAATTCCTTCCCTCCCGAATGAGTCTTGGGGTTATAGTTGGCATCATAGATGGCGACACTCTTTATATCCATTACGTCGTCAGGATGCGGAGGGAGCACCGTTACCTTGCAACCGGCAAACTTGCCGTTGGAGGTAACTGTGATGATTGTTTCACCCTCTTCCACGCCGGTTACCGCGCCCGCCAAGACCGTGGCAATTTCTGTGATTTCGGATTCCCAAACGGCATTGACAAGGGCAGTGCCGGGAGGCGACGTGGTGTATTTGACCAACGCGGTTCTGCCCTTGTGCACCACTATATCCTCCAAAACGATGGAGGGGAAACTCACCGTAACCTTGCATTCGTCCATTCTGCCACCCGCACGGGCGATAATATAAGTCGTTCCCACACCCACGGCGGTTACCCTGCCGTCGGTGTCCACCGTGGCAATCGTTTCATCGTCGCTCACCCAAACGACCGTGCGATATGTGGCATCGGGCGGCGTAACAGAGGCTATCAGCCGGTCGTAAACTTCGCCGGGGTACATCTCCAGCTCGGTTTTGTCCAGCGTAATGTGAGTCGCCGGTATGGCATTGGGGTCAATAGTAACCCTGACCTTGCAACTTGCCAATTCCCGGTCTTCAAAAATGACGGAGATGGTTGCCTCCCCAATGGCTTCGCCAATAGCCAACCCGTTGGCAGTAATCGACACAATCGACGTATTGGACGACTGCCATTCGATACCGGCAAGGGAAATGTCGGACGGAATGGTTCTTATGACCACCTGCTTGGCTTCGCCAACGTATATATCCAAGTCGTCGAGGATGATGACCGCGTCTTCTTCGCCGCCCCACCACGAGGGGTCAACCACCTTGACGTTGCCCATGTAAAATTCAAACAGTTTGCCGCGGGCAGCCGCAGGAGCGGAGTATTTGGGTCTGGGCAATTCCGGATGCGAAGATGGCAGCGTGGCATCCTGTTGCAAGACATAGATAGGGCTTTCAAGCATCTTTTCGGCATCAAGAAATTTGCCGTATTTGTTGATTTGAATGACTGAATCCGTTTTTGAATAACCGTTGGGGCGCGGAGGATACACTTCGGAGATGTCGTTACTGTTTGCATAAACCCCTTCGTTGATAATAACCCTGTCTTCGCCGACTCCAACATAATTAGACCGCAGGTAGGTGTCCATGTCGTAGAGCAACAGCGTGGGTGCTTTTTGCGGGTCGGCATCGTCGAGCATGAGCGTTTCCTCCATGCTGCCGGAGAAAAAGAGCTGGTTGGTCTGCAGATAAGGGACATAGTCGTAGCGAAAGCGGTCGATTTCCTGATACAGTGTTTTATAGCCTGCCAGGCGCGTTTTGGCGGCGGATGGGGATTGCCATTTGGCTATATCTTTCAGTGTGTTGTCGGATGCTATTCCTCCCACAGCATGTTGCCAGCCATCTGTGGAGGTGGAGTTCCAGTAGCGGTCGACCACTAATTTGACGCCGGCAGCTTCATGTGTCGGCTTCATCTTCCACATTTTGTCGGCTTCGTCGAACCACCACCAGTCATATATCACCTTCACGCCATTCGTTTCGTAGTCCACCGTCAAATCGGCGGCTTTGCGATAGATATAGGGGAGCGGCTCCATGTCGCGCTTCAAGTCGTTCCATTTCTCTTGCCAAATTTGTTGCTGCCGCTCCTGTTCGGTTGGATTGACTATGCCGGGGACGCCGCCCGGACCGATGGTTACGTCATTGCTTGCGCGCGGGGAGACGGACTTCTTCGCTACCGTATCTATCCAGTTGATGATAAGTCCGCCATTTTTGGTCATGGCAGCAATCGTGGCTTCGTCTAACACCCACGGCTTTTCTTCGGGTTGCTCTGTGGGCAGTGCGGGCTGCTCCTCCAACAAGTGGGAAGCGCACGCCGAAAACATGAGCGTGAGGCTCAATGCAAACAATCTATAACCCGCCGACTTGCAGCGAAATGATGCAGATAATGTAGATAGCGTAATCATATTCTGTCTATAATAATATTAATAACCGCTGCAAAGGTACAAAATATTTTTGAACCATGCTCAATACGTCTCCACCCTCGCTGCTGTGGCTTGCGTGGCAAGGGCTGTGCCGGCTATGGTGATTTTCTGACCGCTGCCCGCGGTCGTAATTGAGGGCAAGTCGCTGATTATAACCATCGTGTCGCTCTGGCGGCGCAATGTGCAGCCGTCCAGAGTGGTAAATCCGGGGGTTCCCGGCGTGGTGATGGTAAATTGCGACAGGGAGAGGCTCGCTTCCGGCGCAAAGGTGCCGCCGGTCAGCATAACATACAGCGCGCCGGTGCCGACGGCGGAAGAGAACGCCGCCGATTCAACGGACACGCCGGTTGTGCTTGCAATCGCCGTCGCCTGTGTGGCTTGCGAGGCAAGGGCTGCGGCGGTTATGACGATTTTCTGACCGTCGCCCAGGAACTGAACTGGGGGCAAGCCGGTGATGGTAATCATCCTGTCGTTGATGCGCCTCAGCGTGCCACCTTCCAGAGTGGTAAATCCGGGTGTTCCCGACACGGGGGAGGAAATAGAGTTCGGGAAGCGGAGGCCGATGTTCGACAGGGAGAGGTACTCTTCCTGCACAAAGGAGCCGCCGGTCAGCGTAATGGTCAGCGTGTTGTTGCCAACGGCGGAATAGAACTCCGCCGATTCAACGGAGTTTAAGCTACCGCTAACTACCGTCGCCGTTGTGGCTGGCGAGGCAAGGGCTGCGTCGACTATGACGATTGTCTGACCGCTGCCCGCGGTCATAACTGGGGGCAAGCCGGTGATGATAACCCGCGTGTCGTTGATGCGCCTCAGCATGCCGCCTTCCAGAGTGGTAAGTCCGGGGCTTCCCTGCGTGGAGATGAAAAATTGCGACAGGGAGAGGCTCGATGCCGGCGCAAAGGTGCCGCCGGTGGGCAGCTCAACGGTCAGCATATTGTTGCCAACGGCGGAAGAGAACGCCGCCGATTCAACGGGAACGGGAGCAAACCCATCACCGCTTGCAACTACCTTCGCCGCTGTGGCTGGCGTGGCAAGGGCTGTGCCGGCTATGGCGATTTTCTGACCGCTGCCCGCGGTCATAACCGGGGGCAAGCCGGTGATGAAAACCTGCGTGTTGCTAATGCGCAGCACACCTAAGCTGCTGTTCAGAGAGGTAAATCCGGGGGTTCCCGGCGTGGATAGGGTAAATTGCGACATGGAGAGGCTCGTTGCCGGCACAAAGGTGCCGCCGGTGAGCGTAATATACAGCGAATTGTTGCCGGCGACGGAAGAGAACGCCGCCGATTCTACGGACTGTGCCCCATCATCGCTGGTTGTGCCGCTTGCAACTACCGTCGCCGCTGAGGCTGGCGTGGCAAGGGCTGTGCCGACTATGGCGATTTTCTGACCGCTGCTCGCGGTCACAACTGAGGGCAAGCCGGAGATGTTAACCTGCGTGTCGGAGATGCGCGTCAGCGTGCCGCCGTTCAGAGTGGTAAATCCGGGTGTTCCCGACGTGATGCCGAATTGCGACTGGGAGAGGTTCGCTGCCGGCGCAAAGGTGCCGCCGGTCAGCGTAATGGTCAGCACGTGGTTGCCTACGGCGGAAGAGAACGCCGCCGACTCAACGAAAATTGTGCTACTTGCACCCACCGTCGCCGCTGAGGCTTGCGAGGCAAGGGCTGCGGCGGCTATGGTGATTCTCTGACGACCGCTACCTGCGGCTGTTACTACGGGCAAGTTGGTAATGGTGACCAGCGTGTTGTTGATGCGCGTCAGCGTGCCGCCGTTCAGAGTGGTAAATCCGGGTAGCCCCTGCGTGGAGAGGGCAAATTGCGACAAGTTGAGGCTCGATGCCGGCGCAAAGGAGCCGCCGGTCAGCGTAATGGTCAGCGCGTGGCTGCCTACGGTGGAAGAGAACTCCGCCGATACTACGGCATTTAACCCATTGCCGGTTGCGCCGCTTGCAACTACCCCAACCGTTGTGGCGCGCGTGGAAAGGGCGGCGGCGGCTATGGTGATTCTCTGATCGCGGCCCGCGGTCATAACTGAGGGCAAGCCGGTGATGATAACCTCCGTGTTGCCGGTGCGCGTCACCGTGCCGCCGGTAAGAGAGATAAATCCGGGTGTTCCCGGCGTGGAGATGGTAAATTGCGACAGGTCGAGGCTCGATGCCGGCGCAAAGCTGCCGTCGTACAGCGTAATGGTCAGCGTGTGGTCGCCGAAGACGGAATAGAACGGCGCCGACTCAACGGGAACGGGAGCGGGGAGATTGGGATCGGGATTGGGGTCGGGGTCGGGATCAGGATCGGGATTGGGATCAGGATCAGGATCAGGATCAGGATCAGGATCGGGGGGAGGGGGAGGGGTAATTATCCCAGCACCGCTTGCAATTACCGTCACCGCTGAGGCTGGCGAGGCAAGGGCTGTGCTGGCTAAGGTGATTTTCTGATTGCTACCGGCTCTTGTTACTGCGGGCAAGCCGATAATATTAACCTGCGTGTTGTTGATGCGCATCAGCGTGCCGCCGGTAAGAGGAGGGGAAGCAAATCCGGGGATTCCCATCGTGGTGATGGGAAATTGCGACAGGTTGAGGCTCGATGCCGGCGCAAAGGAGCCGCCGGTCAGCACAATGGTCAGTCTGTCGTCGCCTACGACGGAAGAGAACGGTGCCGATTCTACGGGTTTTAACACAGACGCACTACCGCTTGCAACTACCGTTGCCGCTGTGGCTTGCGAGGCAAGAACAGCGTCGTCTATGGTGATTTTCTGACCGCGACCGGCGCTTGTTACTGCGGGCAAGTTGGTAATGGTGACCTGCGTGTCGGAGATGCGCGTCAGCGTGCCGCCGGTAAGAGAGGTAAATCCGGGCGTTCCCGGCGTGGAGATGAAAAATCGCAACAGGGAGAGGTTCGCTGCCGGCACAAAGGTGCCGCCGGTCAGCGTAATGGTCAGCGTATTGTTGCCAACGACGGAAGAGAACGCCGCCGACTCAACGGAACTTAATGAGAGGAAGATGGTGATGGTGCCACTGGCTCGGAGTTCCGGGGTTGGATCCTTACCGGCCAGATCCACGTTCGACATTCTGATTCTTGCCGCCCCCGACTGTTTCAGTTTCTGAAGCATCACATTATCCATTTGCTCTATCCCCCAAACAGAAGGACTATAGCCTGTAAAGGCTACTGACCTGTCGAGAGAGTGACCGTCATCGTCTTGCGGGTCAAATTGAAACTTCAACTTATCGTAGGCAGAGTTAGCGGGTAGATGATAGATTTTGCCCGTAATGGGCGCAGTGTTACCATCGGTTCTCCATTTCGTCAAAGCACCCGAAGCGAGGTATTCACCTTCCCAGTAGAAGACGATGGTGGGCGACGGCATATACCCAAAATAGTACTCAAACAGGGGACCCGTAACGTTGGAAGGGAGGGACGCAGGGAAATGGTCGAGTTGGAGAAGAGGCATCATATCTACGGAAAATTCCTCTCGGTCATTCATAGCGGCATCATCCGTGATGGATCTGGGGTAGATAATCATGTTCTTCATTGCGTCAGTAATACTCTGAATGGGACCCGAGAATGCCGTCAGAGAGTTGTGCCACACGGGGGATGCCTGTATTTGCTCCGCCAAGTCGCGTAGATGCGTCGCCGTCGCCTTATATGCCGTCCGCCGTTGGGCAAGCGAAGCGGTCCATGTGTCTCTCTCTGTGGGGGCTACAGATGCCTGAGGCCAATAGCGGCCGATGGTGATGTCCCCACCGCTATAGTCCATTATCATAGTATTTTCACTCTCTATAAATACACGGTCGTCAGGCACGTCTCCGACGGATTTCGGTTTATAATAGGGCTTTGCCTCAATGCCAAACGCAAACTCGTCCCATTGTTTTTTGGCTTCCCTTATCTTCACGATAATTTCGGCATCGGTCATATTGTCTGCCGGCTTCCAGGTAAGGGCTATCTTGGGGTCACCCCAAATGACGCCCATCGTTTCTGACGGCACGGGACGACCTATGGTGAAGTCGAAGACCGGATAAAAGAGAGCCTGCACCATGACCAAACAGGTATCGGTGCGCCCATACGCAGTGGAAACAATCTTTGTCGTTCCCTCTGTTATGCCGGTTACCACCCCAAATTCGTCCACCGTGGCGATGTTCGGATTTTCGGATGAAAGGATATAGGTGCCCTGTGGTAGTGCAATTTCCAACTTGTTGTACCTTTGACCGGGACGAATGTATAATGGGTTCGGCTTAATCACTATACCTATATCGGATGTCACAGTTACCGTGCAATAGACACTCTTACCCCTCGATGCGTAAATCTTCACCACACCCGCTGATATGCCGGTTACCTGCCCTATTGCGTTCACGGTGGCGATGCGCCTATTTTCCGACGACCAGACCGCATCTTCGTAGGGGTCGTTATAGGGCGTTATCAGGGCGAGCAAGGCTTCGGATGTTTCGCCCATTTTAATGGTTAAGGTTGTGGGCTTCACGGTTAGCGTTTCCACCGACACCTCGCACACGGCAGTCTTGCCGTTGGCAATGGCGACAATGTTTGCTTTGCCTATCCTCTTGACGGAGGTAACCAGCCCGGTTTGGTCGACGGTCGCAATGTCAGGCCTTTCGGACACCCACACTACGTCGCAAGTAGCTTCATCCGGCAAGACCTCTGCATGTAATTGGTAGGCTTCGCCGATTGGAAGTGCTAATTTCTTCAATTCCTTCCCTCCCGAATGAGTTAGGGGGTCATAGTCGGCATCATAGATGGTGACACTCTCTACCCAGATGTCTTCCGGATTAATGGGGAGCACCGTTACCGTGCAACTGACAGGCTGGCCGCCGGCGATGGTGACTGTGACGGTCGTTTTGCCCTCTTTTATGCCGGTTACCGCGCCCGCCAATACCGTGGCAATTGTTTCGTCGGCGGATTTCCATGTCGCATTGATAATGGTGGCACCGGGAGGCGACGTGGTGTATTTGAGCAACTTGGTTCTGCCCGTTTGCAGCAGCACATCCTCCAAAACGATGGAAGGGAACACTACCATAACCTCGCACACCGCATCTATACCGCCCGCACGGGCGATAATATAAGTCGTTCCAATGCCGACGGCGGTTACCCTGCCGTCGGTGTCCACCGTGGCAATCGTTTCATCGTCGCTAAGCCAAACGACCGTGCCGTATGTGGCATCGGGCGGCGTAACAGAGGCTGATAGCCGGTCATAAACTTGGCCGAGGTACATTGACAACGTGGTTTTGTCCATCGTAATTTTAGTTACCGGAATGGCATTGGGGTCATGAGTAACCCTGACCTTGCAACTTGCCAATTCCCTGCCTTCAAAAGTGACGGATATAGTTGCCTCCCCTACGGATACGCCGACAGCCATCCCGTCGTTATAGACCGTCACAATCGCCTTATTGGACGACATCCAGTCGATACCGGCAAGGGAAATGTCGGACGGAATGGTTCTTATGACCACCTGCTTGATTTCGCCAACGTATAAATCCAAGTCTTCAAGGATGATGACCGCGTCTTCTTCGCCGCCCCACCACGAGGGGGCAACCCCCTTGACGTTGCCCATGTAAAACTCAAACAGTTTGCCGCGCGCTGCCGCAGGAGCGGAGTATTTGGGATTGGGCAATTCAGGGTGCGTAGATGGCAACGAGGCATCCTGCTGCAAGACATAGATGGGGCTTGCAAGCATCTTTTCGGTATTAAGAAATTTGCCGTATTTGTTGATTTGAATGGCTGAATCTTCTGGTGAATAACCGCCGGGGCGCGGAGGATACACTTCGGATATGTCGTTACTGTTTGTGTAAACCCCTTCGTTGATAGTGAGCCTGTCCTCGCCGACTCCAACATAATTAGACCGCAGGTAGGTGTCCATGTCGTGCAGCAACAGTGTGGGTGCTTTTTGTGGGTCGGCATCGTTGAGCATGAGCGTTTCCTCCATGCTGCCGGAAAAAAAGAGTTTGTTTAGGTCCAAATACGTGTGATAGTCGTAGCGAAAGCGGTCGATTTCCTTATACAGTGTTCTATAGCCTGCCATGCGCGTGAGGGCGGCGGTTTGGGATTGCCATCTGGCTATATCTTTCAGCGCGTTGTCGGTTACCATTCCTCCCGTAGCATGTTCCCAGCCACCCGTGGGGGAGTAGTTCCAGTAGCGGTCGACCACTAATTTGACGCCGGCTGCTTCATGTGCCGGTTTCATCTTCCACGTTTTGTCGGTTTCGTCGAACCACCACCAGTCATAGACCACCTTCACGCCATTCGTTTCGTAGTCCCTCGTCAAATCCGCGGCTTTGCGATAGATATAGGGGAGCGGTTCCACGTCGCGCTTCAGGGCATCCCATGTCTTTTGCCAGGCTTGTAGCTGCCGCTCCTGGTCGGTTGGATTGAGCGCACCGGGGGTGCCGCCCGGACCGATGGTTACTTCATTGCTTGCGCGCGTGGAGGCGGACTTATTCGCTGCCGTATCTATCCAGTTGATGATAAGTCCGCCATTTTTGGTCATGGCAGCAATCGTGGCATCGTCCAACACCCACTGCGGCTTTTTTTCTTCTTCGGGTTGCTCTGTCGGCAGTGCGGGTGGCTCCTCCAACAAGTGGGAAGCGCACGCCGAAAACGCGAGCGTGAGGCTCAATGCGAACACTCTATAACCCATTGCCTTGCAACGAGTTGATGCGAATAACGAAGATAACATAATCATATATTGTTTGTAAAAGTATTCATAACTCGCGACAAAAGTACAAAATATTTTTGGAATGTGCAATAGCAACTATAAATATTCCCGAAAAAAATCGAGTGTTTCAAAAATTTCTTTTTCGGTGGCGGTACAGTTGATTTCGACGGCTCCGGCGGCTTTCAGGAGCGTGAAATTGATGGTGTTGTTTTCATTTTTCTTGTCGTGCTGCATCAATTTGAACAGTTGCGGGTAGTCGTTGCAGTCGAAAGGGAATTTTCCATAGTGTGTTTTTACAAAATGCGCGACTTGCAGCAACAGATTTTTGTCGAAATCGAGGCGCAGAAACGACAGATAAAGTTCGCACACCAAGCCGTAAGCCACGGCGTAACCGTGCAAAATCGGCTTTGGGGTCTGATAGGAGAGGCTCTCGAAGGCGTGTCCGAAAGTGTGTCCGAGGTTCAATGCCTTGCGGATGCCCTCCTCGCGGGGGTCTTCCTGCACGATGCGCTCTTTCACCAGCACCGATTCAAACAGCAGGTCGTTCAATTTTTCGTAATCCACCCGGTCAAAATCGAATTGCAACAGTGCGTTGACCTCTTTGGGGGACGACAGCAGCCCGTGTTTCAGCATCTCGGCATAGCCCGACAGCAAATTGGCGTGGTCGAGCGTCCGAAAAAAGGACGCATCAATAAACACGGCAATGGCGGGTGCGAATGCGCCGATTTCGTTTTTCAACCCATTGAAATTGATGCCCGTTTTGCCGCCGACAGCCGCATCCACCGCCCCCAGAAGCGTGGTTGGGAGGTTGATGAACGGGATGCCGCGCTTAAACGATGCCGCGGCGAAGCCGCCCAAATCGGTGACCATGCCGCCGCCGAGGTTGATGAGCAGCGACTTGCGCGTAGCCCCGCTGTCGGTCAAAAACTGCCATACGTGTGAAATGGTTTCAATGTTTTTGTGCTCGTCGCCCGCCGGAATAACGATTTTTTTTGCCGCCGCCAGCGCGGAAACGGACTGAATGTGAGGCAGACACAATTTGTCCGCATTTTCATCGGTGAGCAAAAAAATGCCATCAAAGTTTAACCCCGCCAAAAATCGGGTTAATTCACTCTCCACGTGCTTGCAGCGAACAATTTGTTGTGCCATCGGATTGTTTTTAATAAAATAATGTACAAAAGTATAAAAAAATTGCGGAAAAATTTGCTGATTCAAAAAAAAAGTTCTACCTTTGCGCCCGATTTACAGTTTACCCAATGCCCGGATGGCGGAATCGGTAGACGCGCTGGTCTCAAACACCAGTGGATTCACTTCCATGCCGGTTCGACCCCGGCTCCGGGTACAAAAATTCCCTATAATCAGTTGATTTACAGGGAATTTTGCTTTTCCTTTATTTTTTGAGCATCGCATCGAAGCGGAGCATGAGTTGCTCCAATTCTTCCTGGTCGGCGAAGGCGACGGTGATTTTTCCGGAGCCTTTTTCGGTGAAAATCAGATTGACTTCTGCGCTCAGGCGGTCGGAGAGGTGCTGTTTCAAGGGTTGAAAAACCTCCGCCAATTCTTTGGAAATCTTTGGCTTTTTTGGGGTTGCGCCGCCGGAGGCTTTCGCCGGATTGCCCTGCTTCAAGGTGGCGATGATTTCTTCTGTTCGGCGCACCGACAAGCCCTGTTCGACCACCGATTCGTAGATATATAATTGGTCGGCGGGGGATTCCAACGATAGAATCAGTTTGGCGTGACCCATATCTATCTTCTTGTCTTTCAAGCCTATTTGAATTTCGGAGGGGAGTTTTAGGAGGCGCAGATAGTTGGCAATCGTTGTCCGTTTTTTACCTATTCGCTCGCTGAGTTGTTCTTGCGTCAAGGTGAAGTTTTCAATCAGGCTTTGGAGACCGAGAGCGGTTTCGATGGCATTCAAGTCTACCCGTTGGATGTTCTCAATCAGTGTCATTATCTTGACGTTTTCGTCCGAATCCGTCTTGATGTATGCGGGAATGGCATCCAAACCTGCTTTCAGCGATGCACGGTAGCGACGTTCGCCGGCGATGATTTGGTATCTGTCGTCCTCTAATTTGCGTAAGGTGATGGGCACCACCACGCCAACGGCACGGATGGATTCTGCCAATTCTTCCAACTCCACCTCGTCGAACATCTTTCGCGGCTGGTCGGGATTTGGCGTGATTTTCGCCAATTCAATCTCACTGATGCTCGACGAGCCGCTTGTGTGCACTTCCTCGTCCATTGAAAGCAATGCACCCACCCCTCTTCCTAATACCTTTTGTTGCTTTGCCATTATTTTTTCTTCTTTCCTTGTTTTTCAATCAGTTCTTTTGCCAACTGCAAATGGTTGACCGAGCCTTTGGACTCGACATCGTATAAAATCACGGGCTGAGAAAAACTTGTTGATTCCGTCAGTTTCACGTTGCGCTGAATCAGCGTGGTGAAGACCAGGTCGCCAAAATTTTTCTTCACATCGTCCACCACCTGATTAGCCAGTCGCAGGCGCGCATCGTACATCGTCATCAAAAAGCCTTCGATTTCCAGATTCGGATTCAATTTCGACTTCACTATCTTGATGGTATTCAGCAGTTTAGCGATACCTTCCAAAGCGAAGTATTCGCATTGCACGGGAATCATCACCGAATCGGCAGCCGTTAGCGCATTCACCGTAATCAGCCCCAGCGATGGCGAGCAGTCAATCAGAATGAAATCGTAGCTGTCTCTCAGTTGTTCCAACACCTTTTTCAGCACCTTCTCGCGGTTGTTCATCTTGAGCATTTCTATTTCCGCACCCACCAGATTGATATGTGAGGGCAAAACATCCAGATTAGGCACTTCGGTGGGCACCAAAGCCTCCTTCGGGTCATCACCGTTAATCATACATTCGTAAATGGAGGAGGTGCTCAAGCCGTTAATGTCTACGCCCAAGCCCGATGAGCCATTCGCCTGCGGGTCAGCGTCCACGAGCAGCACTTTTTTGTCTAATGTCGCCAACGAGGCTGCCAGATTGATTGCAGTAGTTGTTTTTCCAACTCCCCCCTTTTGATTTGCCAAAGCAATAATTTTTCCCATAATATCTATACTAAAAATGTTTATACTATTTGCGCCGCAAAGGTATAAAAAAAAAAGATATAATGTGCTAATTTTTTATTACTTTTGCAGTCGCAACTAAAAAAACAGAAAAAATATGGATTACAACCAAAATTTAGTCTACCGGATTGCCTTGACGCTTGTCAAGGGGATTGGTGCCGTAACGGCTAAGCAAGTGATTGATACTCTGCCGGATGTGTCGATGCTGTTTAAGGAAAAAGCGCGCCTTTTGGAGCAAATTCCGGGTGTGTCGCGGCGCGTGATTGCCGACATTCACACCGGCGAGGCGTTGCGACGTGCCGAAAAGGAACTGCAATTTATCCGAAAAAACAGTATTCGCGCACTTTTTATTCAGGATGCGGACTATCCGCAGCGTATGAAAGACTGCACGGATGCCCCGATTATGCTGTATTTTCGCGGAAATGCCAACCTGAACGCCGCCAAAATCATCAGTTTTGTGGGCACGCGCCACGCCACGGCGTATGGCAGAGAAATGACCGAACATCTGATTGCCGACATCGCAAAAGCATATCCCGACACGCTGATAGTGAGCGGGTTAGCCTATGGCATCGACATTCAGGCACACCGCTCGGCATTGAAACACAACTTGCCAACGGTGGGCATTCTGGCGCACGGATTAGACCGGATTTACCCCGCCGAACATCGCACTGCGGCAGTAGAAATGCTCAAACAGGGCGGTCTGCTCACCGATTTTATGAGCGAAACCAACCCCGACAAGCCCAATTTTGTGAAGCGCAACCGCATCGTGGCGGGCATCGCCGACTGCACGGTGGTGGTGGAATCAGCCGAAAAAGGCGGCGCACTAATCACCGCCAACATCGCCGACAGCTATAACAAGGACGTATTCGCCCTGCCCGGCAGAGCCACAGACACCTGTTCGACAGGCTGCAACAACCTCATCAAATACAAAAAAGCCGCCCTCATCACGAGCGCCAACGATATTTTCCGCGAAATGTGCTGGCTGGAAGACCAAAAAGGCGCGCCCCAAGCCGTTCAGCGAAACCTGTTTGTGGATTTAACCCCCGAAGAGCAAACCGTAGTTGCCCAACTAACCGCCAACGGCAAGCAGATGAACCAACTGTGCATAGCCCTCGACTTGCCCATCAGCAAATTGGCAGCGATGATGTTTGAACTGGAAATGAAAGGCGTGGTGCGCTGCTTCGCAGGCGGGATTTATCGGCTGATTTTGTAGGGTCGCGGCGCGGCGCGACCCTACAAATCACGACCTTATTTTTTCACCACTTTCACCGTTTCGTCGCCCACCCGCAGCAGATAAATGCCGCTCGGCTCGCCCGACAAATCCACGCGGTTTTCGCGGGTGCGGTGCAGCAATGCGCCGTTCAGGTTATATACCTTCACCTCTGCGCCGTTGGCGTTGGTGATGTTTACCACGCCGGCGGTGGGGTTGGGATACACGGAAATATCCGGTGTGGCTACGTCTTTTATGTCTGTGCCGCCCGCCGGCTCGCCTTCTTCGACGATATTACCAAAATCTTTCCACTCAGGCGCATTTTGATAAAGGGCTTTTGTGCCTGCGGGGACATACAGTGTGATTTTGCTTGCATCTACATAAAGGTCTCCAACATTTAATGGATTAAGCCATTCTACCGTTAGCGATTTCAAGCCGGAACAATCGGCGAAAGTCCCATATTCAATAGTAGCCACTGAATTAGGAATGGTCACCGAGGTCAAACTACTGCAACCGGAAAAAACAAAAGCCCCAATGTAAGAAACTGAATTACCCATAATCACCGATGTCAAACTACTGCAATTTTCAAAAGCCTGATAATCAATGGTGGTTACCGAATTAGGAATGGTCACCGAAGTCAAACTACTAC
>BNTT01000045.1 GCA_025996815.1 Bacteroidia bacterium | reverse complement strand
CGGCGATTTTCAGGTGGCACGGGCGTTGGCAACTTTTTTGAACCGTTTGGATGCGGAGGGGAAGTTGGCAAAGACGATTTTGTACAACATCAATCCGGGCGACAACGCGATGCTCGCCACGATGCTCGGCAATTTTCAGGACGGCTCGGTCGCCGGAAAAATCCAATTCGGCTCCGGCTGGTGGTTTCTCGACCAAATGGACGGGATGCAGGAACAAATGAACGCGCTCTCGACGCTCGGCTTGCTGAGCCGCTTCGTGGGGATGCTCACCGATTCGCGCAGTTTCATCTCCTATCCGCGCCACGAATATTTCCGCCGCATTCTCTGCAACCTCATTGGCAGCGATGTAGAAAACGGCTTGCTGCCCTCCTCCGAACTGCCTTTCTTAGGTCAGTTGGTCGAAAATGTGAGCTATTACAATGCAAAAAATTTCTTTAATTTTTAAAAAGAAGATGAACGCGCAGATTTTATTTACAGAAACACAAAAATTCAGGCAATGGTGGGTTTGGTCGTGGTTTATAGTGGGTGTGTGTAACGTTCCCATGATAAATCTTGTTGGTCAATATTTTGAATTTGGGCGGCTTAACACCGGACTATTGATTATGGAAGGAATTGTTTTTCTCGGTACTTCACTGTATGTTTGTTTCGTTCTTTATCAGCGGCTCGAAACACAGATAATGGACGATGGAATTTATGTGCGCTTTTTTCCTCATCAGAAACAATACATACACCTTGCGTGGGAAGAAATTTCCAAATTGTATGTCCGCCAATACCGTCCGCAAGAATATGGTGGCTGGGGATTTAAGTACAGACTATATAAAAAAGCGTTAAATGTTTCCGGCGATATGGGCTTGCAAATTGAGTTTACCAACGGAAAGAAACTTTTAATTGGGACACAAAAGCCGGATGAACTGACGGAATTATTGAATAAAATGGGAAAATAGTTAATATCAATAGAATAAAAATATAAACAAATGAAAAAAGTAGTAACTTTTGGTGAAATTATGTTGCGATTGGCAACGCCTGATTATCAGCGGTTTATCCAATCGACTAATTTGAATGCTACCTTTGGTGGTGGCGAGGCGAATGTGGCGGTGTCGCTGTCTAACTATGGCATCCCGACGGATTTTGTGACGCGGTTGCCCGAAAATGACATCGCGAATTGGTGTATTTCCGATTTGCGCAAATATAATGTGGGCACGTCGAATATCGTGCGCGGCGGCGACCGCGTGGGCATCTATTTCCTTGAAACAGGGGCGATTGCGCGCGCGTCGAAAGTGGTTTATGACCGTGCCAATTCGGCGATTGCCGACATCAAACCCGGTATGGTGAATTGGAACGCGGTGTTCAAAGACGCGCAGTGGTTTCACTGGACGGGCATCACGCCCGCGCTGTCGCAGGGTGCCGCCGATGCCTGCCTGGAAGCCATCAAAGTAGCCAACGAGCTGGGCGTAACCGTTTCCACAGACTTGAACTACCGCAAAAATTTGTGGAAATACGGCAAAAAAGCCTCCGAAGTGATGCCCGCGCTGGTGGCAGGCTGCGACATCATCCTCGGCAACGAAGAAGATGCCGAAAAAGTGTTTGGCATCAAGCCCGCCAATTTTGATGTGGCAGGCACGGCAGGCGAGGTGAACGCCGCCGAATTTGAATCGGTGTGCACGCAGATGATGCAGAAATTTCCGCGTGCCAAAAAGGTCATCATCACATTGCGCGGCTCCATCAATGCCAACCACAACACATGGGGCGGCTGTTTGTATGCCGGCGGCAAACTCTACCAATCCAAACGCTACGACCTCACGCACATCGTGGACCGTGTGGGGGGCGGCGATTCCTTCATGGGCGGCTTGATTTACGGCTTAATCACCTATCCGCAGGACGACCAGCGCGCGTTGAATTTCGCAGTGGCGGCTTCCGCGTTGAAACACACGGTGTACGGCGATTTCAACCTCGTAACCGTTCCCGAAGTGGAGCAGTTGATGGGCGGCGATGGCTCCGGAAGGGTGAGCAGATAGTCTGAACTGTGATTTTTGTGATTAAATAGGATGGAACATGATTTTTAATATCAATTGAATATGGCAAGATTTAATAAAGTGCAGGTAATCAGCGCGATGTCGGCAACCGGAATGGTGCCGGTGTTTTATCACGCAGACGTTGAGGTCGCCAAGCAGGTGGTGAAAGCGTGCTATGCGGGCGGTGTGCGGGCGTTTGAGTTCACCAACAGGGGCGAATTTGCGCACGAAGTGTTTGGCGAATTGAGTAAGTTTGTCGCGAAAGAATGCCCCGACTTGATTTTGGGCGTTGGGTCGATTGTGGATGCGCCGGCGGCATCGCTCTACATTCAGTTGGGGGCGAATTTCCTGGTGGGTCCGCTCTTCAATCCCGATGTGGCGAAAGTGGCAAATCGCCGTTTGGTGCCTTACACGCCCGGTTGCGGCTCCGTTTCGGAGGTGGGATTTGCGCAGGAGGCAGGTTGCGATTTGTGCAAAGTGTTTCCCGGCGATGTGCTCGGACCCAATTTCGTGAAGGGCTTGAAAGCCCCGATGCCGTGGTCGCTGCTGATGGTGACGGGCGGCGTGAAGCCCGAAGAGGCGAACCTCAAATCGTGGTTCGATGCCGGCGTAACATGCGTGGGGATGGGTTCCAACCTCTTCCCGAAAGAAGTGATTGCCGCCAAAGAGTGGGCGAAAATCACGGAGTTGTGCAAAAATGCTTTGAACATAATAAAAACAATTAAAAAATAAAAAATACTATGCAGACACAAAAAATCAGTGAAATCAACGCAACGATAAGCAAATATCGCTGGACGATATGCAGCTTGTTGTTCTTCGCAACGACGATTAACTACTTGGACAGGCAAGTTCTGAGTTTGTTAAAATCCGATTTGGAAGTTACTTTTGGCTGGAATGATGTTGATTATGGCAACATTACGAGCTTTTTTCAGTTCACATACGCCATTTCTCTGCTCTTTGCCGGTCGTTTCATCGACTGGTTGGGCACCAAAAAAGGGTATGCGTGGGCGATTATCATTTGGAGTGTGGGGGCTATGGGGCACGCTTTGTCGCGCGGAACCGGCGGTTTTATGCTCTGGCGGGGCGTTTTGGGCTTTGGCGAATCGGGCAACTTTCCGGCAGCCATTAAGACGACCGCCGAGTGGTTTCCCAAGAAAGACCGCGCCTTGGCGACCGGCATTTTCAATTCAGGCTCTAACATCGGGGCTATTTTGGCACCGCTCACAGTGCCTTTCATCGCCGCTTCGTGGGGGTGGCAAATGGCATTTATCATCGTTGGGTCTATCGGCTTTATCTGGCTGATTTTCTGGCTTTTACTCTACGAAACGCCCCAAAAGATGCTCGAAAAAGGCAAAATCACTCAGGGCGAATTTGACTATATCCACAGCGATGTGGAGGACGCAGTGAAGGTGGTGGAGGGAAAAAACGCGCTTCCGTGGTATGTGGAGTGGGGCAACCTGCTGACTTACAAGCAAACGTGGGCGTTCACCATCGGCAAGTTTATGACCGACGGCGTGTGGTGGTTTTTCCTGTTTTGGCTGCCCGATTTTCTTAAAACACAATACGGCATGACACCCCCGCAAATGGCGATTCCGCTGGCGGTTTTATACAGTATGACGATGGTTGGCAGCATCGGCGGCGGTGCGTTCCCAATGTATTTTATCAACAAGGGGATGAATCCGTATGCGGGCAGAATGAAGGCGATGCTGATTATCGCGCTGTTTCCGTTGGTCGTTTTGGCAACGCAATATATGGGCGGCTACAGTTTTTGGTGGGCAATCGTGCTGATTGGCATCGGCGCATCGGCGCATCAGGCGTGGTCGGCAAACATTTTCACCACCGTTTCGGATATGTTTCCCAAAAGAGTGGTCGGCTCTGTAACCGGCATCGGCGGTATGGCAGGCGGCGTGGGTGGCATTGTAATCTCGCAAGTAGCAGGTCATTTGTTCAAATTCTACGACGAATTGGGACAGAAGGAGACCGGCTACACGCTCATGTTCCTCTTCTGCGCGGTGGCGTATCTGTTGGCGTGGGCGATAATGAAATCCTTAGTTCCAAAATTTAAACCGGTATCTCTTTGATATGAAAGTATTTGTAAGTGGATGTTATGATATGCTGCACAGCGGGCACGTCGCCTTTTTTGAGGAGGCGGCGCAGCAGGGCGATTTGTATGTCGGGATTGGCTCCGACAAGACTTTGCACGAACTGAAGGCGCGCGTGCCGTTCAACAACGAGCAGGAGCGGCTCTATATGGTGAAGTCGCTGAAGGCGGTGAAGGATGCGTGGATAAATCGCGGCAACGGGCTGCTGGACTTCCGCGATGAGGTCGTCGCCCTGAAACCGGACATCTTCTTTGTCAATAGTGATGGGCACAGCACCCTGAAAGAGCAGTTTTGCAAGGAGCAGGGCATCAAGTACGTCATCAGTCGGCGCGTGCCGCACGGCAATTTGCCGACGCGCTCCACCACGGCACTGCGCTCGGAGTGCCGCATCCCCTACCGCATCGACCTGGCGGGTGGCTGGCTCGACCAGCCGCATGTGAGCCGCCTGCACCCCGGTCCGGTGCTAACCATCTCTATTGAGCCGGATTACGACTTCAACGACCGCAGCGGGATGTCCACCAGTTCGCGCAAAAAGGCGATTGAACTCTGGACAGTGGACATTCCCGTGGGCGACAGAGAAAAGTTGGCAAAAATGCTCTTCTGCTTTGAAAATCCGCCGGGCACGTCGGTCAATTACGTCAGCGGCTCGCAGGATTCGCTGGGCATCGTGATGCCCGGACTCAATCGGCTGAATTACAGCGGCGATTTCTGGCCATCGAAAATAGACAGCGTGCTCGACAAAAGCATTCTGGAGTGGCTCGAGCAACGCCTGTGGCTGGTGCCCCTCTACCCGCGCCCGTCGGAATACGACGTGCTTGCCGACACCAACATCACGGCAACCAACGCGAAACGCCTGAGCGAAGCCGCGTCCAACTGCTGGGAAGCCATCCTCGCCAAAGATGTGAACCGCTTTGGCGAAGCAGTTACGCGCAGCTATGAGGCGCAAATCGCGATGTATCCGCGCATGACATCGCCCGACATTCAAGAGGTGTTGGACAAACACAAGGCGCAGGCGTTGGGTTGGAAAGTATCCGGAGCCGGCGGCGGCGGCTACCTGATTTTCGTGAGCGAGCAACCCATCCACAATGCCATTCAGATTCGCATCCGGCAGGAATAACATCTAATCGAGAGCTGTCCCTGCGGGTATTTTGAACAGGCAAATATTCTGAATATTTTTTTTATGATTATCCGCAATCATACCACTAAATAGCATCATACAAGTAATTTGTGGTTTTGTCCTGCAAGGACAGCACTTTATTAACCGTAGGCTTCAGCCTACGGACAGCCCGCCACACACAACCTTCACCCCGCAGGGGTGACACTTGATAGTGCCGTCCCTGCGGGACTATGGGAGAGGGGGTGGTGCCTGACCGTAGGCTGAAGCCTACGGTTAATAAAGTGCCGTCCCTGCGGGACAAGGAGCGAAAGCCAAGTGGTATAATTGCGAATAATCATCAAATTATTTGTACCTTTGCACAAAAAAAAGATGAAAGAGGAATTGATTGATGAACTTATTCGGCTGGCTTTCAGGGAGGATGTGGGCGATGGCGACCACACTACGCTGTCGTCTATTCCGGCGGATGCCGTGGGGACGGTGCAGTTGCTGATTAAGGAAGCCGGTGTGCTGGCGGGGGTGGATGTTGCCGAGCGGATTTTTCACCGCTTCGACCCCGATTTGAAGATGACGGTGCTTATTGCCGACGGCGCGGAGGTGAGCATTGGCGATGTAGCCTTCACCGTTGAGGGGCGGGTGCAATCGCTGCTGCAGACCGAACGGCTGGTGCTCAACGTGATGCAGCGGATGAGCGGCATTGCCACCACCACGCGCAAGTATGTGCGGCAATTGGAAGGCACCACCACGCGCGTGCTCGACACCCGCAAGACCACTCCGGGCTTGCGAATGCTCGAAAAGGAAGCCGTGAAAATCGGCGGCGGCACCAACCACCGCATCGGACTGTTCGATATGATTTTGCTGAAAGACAACCACGTGGACTTTGCCGGCGGCATCGAAAATGCTATTGCGCGCGCCACGCACTATTGCAGGGACAAGGGCAAGTCGCTGCCGATAGAGATTGAGGTGCGCTCGTTCGAGGAATTAAGCGAGGTGCTGCGCGTGGGGGGCATCGACCGCATCATGCTCGACAATTTCACTGTGGCAGACACCCGCAAAGCCGTGGACATCGTGGCGCATCGCTACGAACTGGAATCGTCAGGCGGCATCACCTACGACACACTGCGCGATTACGCCGAAACGGGCGTTGATTTCATCTCGGTGGGTGCGCTCACACACTCCGTCAAAAGCCTCGACATGAGCCTGAAAAGCAAGTTGAGCAAGTGAAAATAAGGGGGGGGCTACCTCCAATTAGTTGTTCCAATTAACGTCGGTACCATTGAAGAACCATAAGGTTGTAGCGGGCTCGCCGGTGAAAACATATTCGGCATACAACTTATTGATTGTTCGAGATGGTTCGTCTCTGAACCTTGCAATTTGGTTTGGGGAATTGACATCAGTGCTGCCCAATGCTACTGCTATACCATGATTTGTTTCTGCGATATTTTCGCCGATATTTCCGCCGTCCACCTTCTCGAATTTAACATTTTTGCCTGCACCCACATACACACCACCACCGGCGAGATCGGCTTCGTTGCCGGTTATAGAGGCATCACCTTTCATTATGAAATGGGAGTCCATCGTGCCGCCGGCACCCACCGCCACGCCACCGCCGAAAAGCGCCATATTCTCTCTGATAGTTCCCCCATCCATTTTAAATGTCCCCTGCGAAGCCACATATACTCCGCCTCCCAACGAGGATGCCACATTGTTTGATATAACACCACCGTCTTTCATTGTTACTACACCATTAATTCCCACATACACGCCGCTGCCGTCGGCGGCGAAATTGCCTGTAATAGTTGCACCGGATTCTATAGTAAGTTTGGCTTCTGCCACATACACGCCACCTTTCCCCTCCGTAATGATAAGATTGTCTCCCAAGAGCACTTCCTCTGTGTTATTTTCGACATACAAAACATAATGCTCGCTGTCGTCCGGACGAAGCGTTCCGGGACCGAACATCTCCTCGACCTCCATGCTTGGTCCGCGCAACCGGATTCTCGGATAGGGCAGACCGCCGGCTATCGTCGCCGCCGCCGGCTCGCCACTCAAACTTACATCGTCTAAAATGACTATCTCTGCCTCTGTGTGTTCGGGCCAGCCAAGAGGTTCTTCGTCAGCAAAAATTAATATGCGGCTGAGAGTCTCTTGCACCGTCGCAAGGGCGTCTCCCACATCGCGACCCTCGTTGAGGTCATCCCCGTATGAAGCAACATACCATATCAACTTATCATACTCCGGTTCGGGCGGCTCCGGCTCCTCTTCCTCACCCAAATTGTAGCGCGAACAAGACATCACGGCAACGAATAGCAACAAAAGATATGTTGCCACCGTAAGCATTCGGTCGAGTTTCAATTTCATCATTAAAAGAGTTTATATGATAGTGTTACAAATGCGTTTGTCGGTCCAAACCACAAGCGGTCTTTTTTCCTTTCAACACGGAGATGGGTGCCGCTGGAGGACGGCTGTCCATTTTCATCAACATATCCATCGGTAAGATACTCTTCGATGGTGTTGAAGCTCAGCGCGCCCAGCCCCAAGCCGCAATCCAAAAACAACTTGTCGGCAAGTTTAAACTGATAGCCTGCAACAACTCCTCCACCCAGAAACTTGCCCTGTGTTTTCTTGAAGTTAAACTCGCCGATGGTAAATTCACCTCCCACATACAGTTGATAAGTGCTTCCCAAATAGTAGCGCACTTGCGGCGACAGATGCCACCACTTCCAGGCATTTGAATCCCAAACCGACAGCCCTGTTTCTTCATTGACTTTGTTTTTCCCAAAATCCCAGCCTGCCCACGCGCCGTTGAGCAATATCCCGAGATTGTCTGTCGGGCGATATTCCACTCCAAGGCTGGGAGTGAGAGCCAGCAGTTCGAGGGTGTTTGTGCGCAGATAAAGCCCTCTCAGGTCATTATCAGGGGGGGGAGGAGGCGCAGGTGGGTCCGGCTTTTTCAAGATACGCACCCGTGCATACTGCACTTTTGGATAGAGATTGAGCCGCAAGTATTCCACCACATTGGGCGGCAAGCCTGCCAGTCGCGTCAGCAAAGTGTTTTCATCTAAATTATTGTTCAGAAGAGCCTGCACGGATGCGCGACCGGGGAACTCAAGTTCGGTTTCAACCACGCTCTTGAACTCGTCTATATCCACCACCTTTGCATCTTTCGAGATGAGAGCAGGATTGACTTGCGGATAGGTTTGCAGAAGATAATCCACCAATGCCTGTGCACGTCCTTCCGACAAACGCTCGTTGGTTGCCCTACGACCACTGGGCGAAGATGCCGACGTGACTTCTATCCCACCAAGTTGGTCGTAAAACCCCGGTGTATTAAATAACGTTGTGAAAGCATCCATAGCCTCTGCATTATCCAAATAAGCCCGTTTCAAATCCGTCTTCATGGTCTCGTAGAAGAAAATCTGTACGCCACCGGGTTGAAACGGTACAAGCGCGGCTTCGTCCTGACTGTATCCTTTTGAAAATAGAGTCATTGACAACAATAGTGCGACTGTTCTAAACGTCTTCATCTGAATATGTTTCATCCAAACCTTTTTAAAGTATTACAACACTTTTTCGTCGTATATATTTGTAAATTCGTCACTTAAAGTCCATACCGGTCACCGACACCAAAATTAGCCTCTGTTGCCGGCGGCGATTTCCTTGCATCATAAAAAGTATCACCTTCATCGGCAGTATTTTGTTGGACACCACCATCTGTTTGGTAATTTGGAAACCAACCATATTCGCCCTTGGTGAATGTAGCGAATGTAGATATAAACACACCGCCGCCTTGTCCGGGCGAGTCGGTAGTATTATTTACAATACCTCCATCGTACATATTGAAAACACCATCTGTATACACGCCACCGCCTCGAGCTTTACCGGTAACATCGCCCGATATGGCGACATTGTATTTGATTATTCCAACAGACCGCCCTGCGTCGGTCTTGCTGGATTCTAAAGTACCAAGGTTGAACGTAGCATTTCTGTCCACATACACTCCGCCTCCCATAAATCCGGAATTTCCGGTGATAGTTCCTTTTTTCATCGTGCAAGTTGCTCCTGCGCCCACAAACACGCCACCACCTTTGTAACCGATATTGCCGGAAATCTCTGCGCCGTCGATGATGAGCGAGCTTCTTAGTCCTGTTACAACCACCCCGCCGGAGCGACTGGCACCCGTGGAGCCTCTGCTAATCGTATCAACGCCACCCATCAAGAGGAGTCCGTCGCCCAAAGTAACCGTATTGCCGCCGCCGACCAGCAAGACCACCGTGCCGGCACCGGCTCTCTCCCTCTGCCAGAGCACTCCCTGTTCCGCGCCGAGCCAATTGTCGGTAGCAGCCAGATAAGACCGCAGGATGATGGGCGGATAAGCATCTTCTTTGGATATATCCACCAGCACATCGGTGGTGTTGTCTCTTATTACATCCTCTATGATGATAGTGGCACTTTTGCCGGTGGGCCATCTCGTCATAAAACTTTTTAAGTCTTCTATTACCACCAAAGCATCTCCCACCGAACGGCAAGCGTTGTTGACATCGTAGCCGTTTTCGTAGGCATCATAGTAACGATTGCTGACATAGAATTTAGAAGGCACTTCGACGTGCATTTTTATTGGAATTTCATAGACCACTCCATGCGTACCCATCCCCGTAGCAACAAGTTCCACGACGCCTTCATCTCTTCCTCTTACTTCGCAGTCAGGCCCCATTGTGTTTGCGTCATCAAGGATGAGGCAGGTGGAATTGCCCGGACGCAGTTCCCACCGCCATTCCATCCAATCATCTATTTGACCTGCATCACTCGGTGTGGTTTCTTCCACTCTATACTTTTTTATTTCTTTCGTTTTGATATTCTCATCTATTACGCAACCGCCGGTGCCACTGCAAGTGCCTATCGGGGTGGAGCCACCGAAGTCGTCTATGTAGTATATAGAAAACGTCCGTTGCACATCGTCGTTGCCGGGGAATGAGCCTTCGGGGTTGCTGTGGTCAAATTCGGGTGCCGCCGTCACATTGCCGAAATAGAAATCAAACAATTTGCCGCGCGGCGAAACGGAACTGGTATATGGGGCGTTTCTGTCGAGCAAATCACCACCGAGAGGGGCTTTCACCTGTTGGGCAGCGAGTATATTGCGCTCAAGCATTACAGCCTGCGGCCCATCATAAATGAGTTTGCCATAAGTGTTGATATAGATTGCGCTGTCGTTTTTCGACATAGGGGATTCACCGGGGGGAGCATAGACTACTTCTAACGGCTTGTTGTCGTAAACCCCCGTATTGATATCATTGACACCAAAATTGTCTTTCACAAACGATTCTATCTCTTTAAGCAACTGCCCCGCGGGGGAGTTTAGTGGATAATCATACAATGAAACAAATGTGGAGTAGGCAAACCTTAATTTGTCCACTTCCTGATACAATATTTTATAGCCTTTCTCGCGCGTGGCACCCTCTCCCAACCATTTTTGTCGGTCTTGATATAATTTTTCAATATCCGTTACGGCGGTGCTATGCGGCCACACCGCATCAGGGTCGCCATCTTTCATGGGCCAATAGCGGTCGATAGCCAACACAACATCGCCCTCGGCAGGATTTTTACTGTTTGCATGGTCCGCTTTCATTTTCCAGGTGCCGTTGGGATGGGTATATTTCCAACCCCACACATTATTTTCAACCATCAGTATTGAGTCGCCTTTATCGTCCTTATCCAGCCGAAACTTATCGTAAACATACTTTTCACCGTCGTGGTCCCAGTCTTTTGGCAGGTCGGGTGCATGTGTTCCCTTATCTTTCACATACAGGCGCGGCTCCACCTGAGCGCTGAAGTCTTTCCATCTTGCGGTCACTTCGGCTATAACAGCATCCTTATTAAGGGGCATGTTTGGGTCGGGCGCACCCGCGCCAAGTCCTGCCCGCGTTTCGGGAACCGCAGGTAGAAGAAGTTGCTGCATGGCTTGAATCTGTTCCACCAGGTCGAGGCTCTCTGCCTGTTGTCCTCCTGCGCGGGTTGTGAGGGTATTGCCTCCGCCGCTCCAGTTGATGACCATGCCACCGGAATCAAGCATCGCCTTTATCATAGAGGGCGACAAACTCCAACCACTGCCGGGCGGCGGATTCGTCGGCTCCTGCGGAGAGTTATCTATCACATGGGTCTGGCACGAAAAGAAACCAAACGCTAATAATCCAATCAATATCTTTTTCATATCTTTTTCTTTTTAATCAAAAGGTCTATATGGGTCGCCCGGATACGCAAACGTTGGAGTGATGGCACCAAAGAAAAACTCAAACAGCATCCCCCGCGAGGCAACGCCCCGTGTCCATAGTGGTGGAGGCGACCCATCACTCGGGTCGTTCGGCTCCGTCGGATGGAGCGGGGGAGGCTCCGGCAAGTGCATGGATGTGAACCCATTGAAGGGTATTTGCTGCCGCTCCAACACCAATCTATCCAACACCAGCGAAGGCAGAAGGTAGGCATAAGTGGCTTTTAAGTCATCTTCGCTCCTGTTGGGAGCGTCGTGGAAAAGTCCTTCCGGCAATGTGGTGCCCTCAGCCACACCATCGTCAATGATGATGTCTGACCCAAGATTGCTTGCCAAAAAAGACATCATGTCTTCATACAATATTCTGCCTTTCAAAGCCGATTCGTTAAACAGATTATTGTCTTGAAGAAACTTCTTAAATTCCGAACTTAATGTCTGAACGAGTGTGTAAGTCGCCCGATAGTTGGTGAGGCGTTCGCCGGCATGTTGTATCCATATCACTCTATCGGCGGCGTTCCCTCCTTCCGCCGATGCCGCCACGGTGTGTTTCCAACCGCCGGTAGCCGCCGGGTCTGCCCAATACCGGTCAACGGCAAGTTCCACCTTTAACTCCGTATGTTTTCTCCTGATTTTCCAGGTGCCCAATGGGCGGGTGCCGCCACCGGTGTCGGTCTGGTCTCTAAACCACCATTCATAGACATTTTTTCTCTTATCGTGTTCAAAGTCATCGAGAATCACAACGGTAGTGCGATGGTCGTCATAAACGTATGGGCGCGGCTCCACTGCGTATTTAAATACTTCCCACTGGTCCATGTAGGAATCTATCGTCTGGTCGGGGTCAGCAGCTCTGGTCTCGCTCTGCGCTGCATGAAGCATATCCCTCATTGTCATAAGCGGCGACACAAGGTCTTCATACGAGCACCAATTGACCACCAATTTGACCGCGTCGCCCGACTGTTCCGCCTGTTCCGTCTGCTTCAAATCCTCATCCCCGCAAGACGAAAGCCCTGCTGCAATTAACAGTGAGAATAGCCCCACAGGCACTTTTCTCATCAGATTAACCCTTGAAATTACTGTTCTCATACCTTCAAAAGATTACATTTAACGCGCAAAGGTAGTAATAAAAAATGAAACGACAATGTTTTTTTTCAAAAAAGTGCATTTTTTTTCAAATATTCGGCAATTTGCACGGCATTGAGCGCCGCGCCTTTCTTTATTTGGTCGCCCACGCACCAAAACGACAGCCCCCTGGGATTGGAAATATCCTTGCGGATGCGTCCCACATACACGGGGTCGTTGCCCGCAACGAAGAGCGGCATCGGGTATTCTTTCTGCGCCGGATTGTCCATCACAACGATGCCTTCGGCTTGTGAAAACGCCGCGCGGGCTTCTTCAACGGCAATCGGGCGTTCCGTTTCAATCCACACCGCCTCGGAATGGGCGCGCAGGGAGGGTACGCGCACGCACGTCGCGCTGGTTTCTACGTTGGAGTGCATGATTTTTTGCGTTTCGTGATACATTTTCATTTCCTCTTTCGTGTAGCCGTTGTCGGTGAACACGTCCACCTGCGGGATGAGGTTGTATGCCAATTGGTAGGCAAATTTCTCCACCGTCGGCTTTTCGCCGGCGATAATCTGCCGGTATTGATTTTCCAGTTCAGCCATTGCCGCCGCTCCGGCACCCGAAGCTGCCTGATAGGTGGCAACGTGGATGCGCAGGATGTGCGACAGTTGCTCCAAGGGTTTCAATGCCACCACCATCTGAATGGTTGTGCAGTTGGGGTTGGCGATGATGCCGCGCGGGCGGTTTTGGGCATCCGCCGCATTCACCTCCGGCACCACCAGAGGCACATCGGCATCCATGCGAAACGCGCTGGAATTGTCAATCATCACGGCACCATGTTTAGTGATGGTGTCGGCAAACTCTTTGGACGCCCCCGCGCCGGCAGACACGAAGGCGATGTCTACGCCCTTGAAGTCGTCGTTGTGCTGCAATTCTTTGACCGCGATGGATTTGCCGCGAAAAGTGTAACTCGTTCCGGCACTCCGCGCGGAGCCGAAAAGCACTAATTCATCGACGGGGAAATTCCGCTCGTCTAACACCCGTAAAAATTCCTGTCCAACCGCGCCGCTGGCACCTACAATAGCCGTTTTCATCTTTTTTTCAATTTTTTTATAATTTTTTTAAAAATAATTCTGTTTTTTCTTGTGTATCTCAAAAAAACTCCGTACCTTTGCAACGGAATTGCTAACCAAACGGGACGTGCAGACACCAAACCTGCAACACACCTATTTATTTGCATAATTCCACAACAAACGCAGGGTTTGAGCCTGCAAAAGTACTAATTATTTACAACTAAATCAATTTTCGACATGAAAAAAATTAGTTTCTTCTTGTGTGTTTTATTGCAATCCATGATTGCGCGTGCTCAGTTTACTGAGAATTTTAGCGACGGAGCCTTCACGGGCGCGGGTCGAAGTGTTAATTGGACGGGCGATGCCGACCGGTTTGTCGTCAACGACGT
The DNA here is from genome assembly GCA_025996815.1 of Bacteroidia bacterium. Taxonomy (GTDB): domain Bacteria; phylum Bacteroidota; class Bacteroidia; order Bacteroidales; family Azobacteroidaceae; genus Azobacteroides. Next base: position 5,210 of record BNTT01000045.1, on the reverse strand, counting down.
AGGGTGGTTGCAACTGAATGCGACGGAGGCGGCAACCGTGCAGTTGCGAACGCCCTCCACACTTGCCAAGGGCGGCGAGTGGACGTTTCGCGTGAAAATGCCCTCGCCGTCGGCATCCAACTATGTGAAAGTCTATCTCACGAGCGACAAAGCCGATTTGACCGGCGAACTCAGCGGACTTTTTATCCGTATCGGCTACTCCGACGACAACATTTGCCTGATTCGGCAAAACGGCAAAACCAATTCGATTTTGATTACCGGCGAAAAGAAGCGTCTCGACCTCTCAACCGTCGATGTCGCCCTCCGCGCAACATGGGATGCGGCAGGCAATCTATCGCTGTATTCCAAATTAGACAGCGAAGCCAACTGGACGCTGGAAGGTGCCAAAGGCGTGGACACCGCCCCCACAAGCAACTGGTTTGGGCTGGTCTGCTTTTTCACAAAAACAAACGCAAAAAAGTATTCCTTCGACGATTTTGTGGCAAAGCCGCAAAGCGGCAGTGTGCCGAATCCGAAGCCTGACCCAACGCCCGACCCCGACCCCACGCCGGAGCCGACACCTGACCCCGACCCCACACCTGACCCCACGCCGAATCCTGACCCCGACCCAAGCACAGACGGACCGCAAGCAGGGGACATTGTGTTCAGCGAAATCATGGCAAATCCGGGCACGGGGTCGAGCAAGCCCGAATATGTGGAGTTCTACAATGCCACAGACAGGGTTGTTCAATTGAAAGATTGCCAATTTTTGCACGGCACCACCGCGTGTCCGCTCCCCGAAAGCAGCATTGAGCCGCACGACTATCTCGTTTTGAGCAAAAGCGATGCCACCGGTTGGTTCCCTGCCGGCATCAACCGCGTGGAAGCCACCAAATTTCCGACACTGACAAACACCGGCAAAGTGCTCCAACTGAAAAATGCAGAGGGCACACTCATCGCCGAATTTGAATATTCCGATGCCATGTATAAAAGTTCGGCAAAGAAAACCTCCGGCGGCTATTCGCTGGAATGTATTGATTTGAGCAACGTGAGCAACAGTGCCGACAACTGGTTAGGCTCGCTCGCCCTCGGCGGCACTCCGGGCAAGCCCAATTCCGTGGCAGGCAGCACCGCCACCGCCGGCATTGACGCACCCAACGCCCTGTGGCTCGAATATCCAAGCGGCAACAACAGCCAATACACCATCCACTACCAATTGGACCGAGCAGGCTACACCGCACGGCTGTTTATCTACGATTTGCGGGGGCTGCGCGTGGCAACAGTGCTCAACAACGCGGTGCTAAGCAGCAGCGGCACGGTCAATCTCAACGCCGACGGCAGACTTCGCTCCGGCATATACATTATATATATGGAAGCGTTTGATGCGGCGGGCAATGTGCAGCGGTTTAAGAAGCCGATGGTGATGAAATAACAGCCCGCATTTTTGAAGTAGATGTTTCGCGATGCCTATCATCATGTTTATGCTCATTCATGACCGGCGCAGCGAGGCATCTACTTTCAATTTTACACTCTCAATTTTACACTCTCAATTAAAAAATTATTCGTACCTTTGTCCCCGAAATGAAAAGTAAATGGTATGTAGTGTGGAAAGGCGTGTTGCCGGGTGTTTATAGCGATTGGGCGGGCTGTAAACGGCAGGTGGAGGGCTTCAATGCCCCCCTGTATAAGGCATTCCTGACCCGCGAGGAGGCAATCCAAGCCTACAAAGCAGGTCCGTGGGACTACATTGGCAAGAAGCGCGTTAACCCTGAAGTGTCCGACACAATAATCGTCCCAAGCCTGTCCGTAGACGCGGCTTGCTCCTGCAATCCGGGCGCGATGGAATACCGTGGGGTGGACACGGCAACGGGCACGGAACTCTTTCGCAAGGGTCCCTTTGTCAATTCCACAAACAATATCGGTGAGTTTCTGGCATTGGTTCACGGCTTGGCAATGCTCAAACAGCAAAATTCACCCATGCCGATTTATACCGACAGCGTGACGGCGATAGCGTGGGTGCAGCAAAAAAAATGCAAAACCACGCTCCGTCCGGAGATAGGCAACCCCGAGGTGTCGCAATTGATAGCACGTGCTGATGCGTGGCTGAAAGAGAACACCTACACCACGAAAATCTACAAGTGGGAAACCGAACAGTGGGGCGAAATCCCCGCCGATTTTGGTCGCAAAGGGCGACGCTGAATTTTCAAAATCCCAAGGCTTCGTTGGCTGTATCAATTTTTTCTTCGAGGGCGAGCAACTCGGCTTTGAGTGAGTCAATTTTTCGTTGCATCTCTGCGATGAAAGCGTTGCCGCCTTTCGATTTCGACGAAACGGTGAGGAAGCCTATGTTGTTTTCATACGTCTGAATGTCGTTGCGCAGCCTGTCGTGTTGGCGCAAGAGGTGGTCGCGCTCGCTCAGCAGGCGTGCTTTCGACTTTTCGCCGGCAGACGCGGTGGTGGTGCCGGAGGGAGCGGCGGTGGCAGTGGTGCTTTTGCCGGCTCTTTTATTCTCGGTGGCAATTCTCAGGCGGGTGAATTGTGCGTCCATTGCGATGTCAAATTCTTCGTGCACCTTGTCTTTTTCGCGGAAAGGCACGTGTCCAACGGCGTTGAACCGGGTGCGAAATTCTTTCAACTTCGCGATAGCCTGAGCGGCGGCAATCGTGGTGTCGAAATTATTGACCTGTTCGATGATGTCTTTTTTCTGCTGCAAATGTTCCTGCTCTTCGGTTTTGTGCGACGAGAAGTGGGTGCTTTTCCGTTCAAAAAAGGCATCACAGGCGGCTGAGAAGCGTTTCCAAACGGCATCCGAATGTTTGCGCGACACCTGTCCGGCGGCTCGCCATTCTTTTTGCAGGGCGACGAACTTCTCGGTCGTTTTTTTCCATTCTTTGCTGTCTTGGAGTGCTTCGGCTTGTTCACACAGTTGTCGCTTTTTTTCCAGATTGGCGTCCAAATCGCCCTTAAAGCCTTTGTAGAACTCGCTTTTGGCTTGAAAAAATTTGTCGCACGCCGCGCGGAAGCGTTCAAAAATTTTGATGTTGTCCTTTTTCGGCGCAAAACCGATGGTTTTCCATTGGGCTTGCACTTCCAAAATGTGTTTGTTTTGTTCGTCCCACTCTTTGGCACTCGTTAGTTTGGATAAGTCAATCGCTTCCAGAACTACGCACAAGGCGGTTTTCGCCTCTAAATTTTCGCCTTCCATGCCTTTCATGGAGTCGAAATGCTCCTGATGTTTTTTGTTGATGATGCTTGAGCCTGCCTTGAAGCGTGCCCAGATTTCTTCGCGCGATTCGCGTGCCACCGGACCGATTTCGCGCCATTCGTCGTGCAGTTTTTGCAACTGATAGAATGCGGAAATCACATCAGGCTCGGCATCCAAGCGTTCGACAGCCTCGCAGAGGGCGATTTTCAGTTCCAGATTTTTCTTGAAATCGTAGTCGCGCATCTCGTTGTTGATTTTCACCAAGTCGTAAAATTTCTCGCAATCGTGGTGGTATTCCTTCCACAGGTCATTGACGGCATTCTGCGGCACCTGCCCGATTTCTTTCCATTCCTGCTGCAACTGCTTGTAGGTGTTGTATGATTTTTGGAAATCTTCGCCGGAGGCGTCGGCTAAGCCCTTGATTTTGGCGATGATAGCCTTTTTCTTGCGCAGATTTTCTTCCTGCTCCTTTTCGCGCTCCGCAAAGAGGGCGGCTTTTTTGGTGCGGAAAGTGGTCAGCAGACGCTTCAATTCGTCTTCGAGCACGTCTGAGTCGAGTTTGAAATCTTCTTCCAAACCACCTGCTTCCACGAATGCCTTCTTCGCGGCATCCGTTTCGGAGCGTCTCAACTTGTAAAAAGTCTGCTTAATCGCATCCACTTCCGCGCGTGTCGTTTCATCGACAGGCATCGCAACAACTTCTGTCAGGTGTTCCAACAGTTCTTTGATAGTGTTTCCACCGGCTTCTTCGTTCATAGCTCAATTTTATTTAGATTATGTTCTGCAAAGTTACGTCTTTTTTTCACAAATGCAATATTTATCCGTAAATGATTCTTCCCTGCTCGTCTTTGAACTCGTCGAGGCTCTTGCTGTACTGATTCATTGCGCGGAGGCTCATGCCCATGCTCGAAAATCCGCCGTCGTGGAAGAGGTTTTGCATGGTCACTTTTTTCGTCAGGTCGGAGAACATCACGATGCAATAGTCCGCACATTCATCAGCCGTGGCATTGCCCAGCGGCGACATTTTGTCGGAGAAATCCAGCAGTTGGTCCATTCCCTTGACACCCGCTCCGGCGGTGGTCATCGTGGGCGATTGCGAAATGGTGTTTACGCGCACGCCTTTTTCGCGACCGTATATGTAGCCGAAACTGCGGGCGATAGATTCCAGCAGTGCCTTCGCGTCTGCCATATCGTTGTAGCCAAAAAAAGTGCGCTGCGATGCCACGTAGGAGAGTGCCACGATGGAGCCGCCGTTTGAAATAGCGTCCAATTTGTGGGCTTGCTGAATCATTTTGTGAAACGACACCGCCGAAATATCCAGCGTTTGGCGCAGCATATCGTAGTCGAGGTCGTCGTAGGTGCGTTTTTTGCGCACATTGGGCGACATCCCGATGGAATGGAGCACAAAGTCGATTTTGCCGCCGAGAACTTCGACCGATTCCTTGAACACATTTGCCAATTCTTCGGTGTTGGTGGCATCGGCGGGGATGATTTTTGCGTTCAATTTTTCGCCCAGCGCGTTGAGTTCGCCCATGCGGAGTGCCATCGTGGTGTTCGACAGCGTGATTTTTGCGCCGGCTTCGACCGCTTTTTCAGCCACTTTCCACGCGATGGAGGCATCGTTTAAGGCACCAAAAATGACACCTCTTTTTCCCTGTAACAATTGATTAGCCATAACTTTCCGTTTTTTGAATTGTGTTTCCTTTTTTCACCCCCAGCATAAAGATGCCATACACGCCACACAGCCCGTCCCAGATGGTGTGAAGGGCGAATGCCGCGGTGGCGTAGGCGGTGGCTAAGGCGGGGGTGATGCCACACGCCGTGAGTCCGAAAACCGTTGCCGCCTGCCACGGTCCCAAGCCGCCGTTGGAGGGGATTACCATACTCACGCTGCCCATCACGAAGACAAACAGGACTGCCGCAATGCCCAAATGAGCCATAAAACTAAAAGCAAAGATGGTGATATAAAAATAAAAGAAATAGCCCACCCAAATGCCCACTGAATAGAGCAGGAAGCGGTTTTTTT
>BNTT01000044.1 GCA_025996815.1 Bacteroidia bacterium | reverse complement strand
GAAAAACACAGTTTAATCTGAAATTGAGCACCGGTTTTTCTTCGCGCACTACCAATACGGTGAAGATGCTGAATAAAGACCAGTACATTGATTATATCACCGAGGCACGAGCCAATGCGGGGTTTGCGGATGGTACGACTACGGTTGGCGGAAAACAGGTGAATAAATTTCTTGCCGACCAGTTCCGCGTTCGGAACGCACAAGGCGATTTTTATGATTTTGACTGGTTTGATTCTGCATATAGAAACAATGCACCGACTTCGACAGCCGATTTTTCTGCCTCCGGCGGTTCGGATAAAACCAAGTTCTTTATCGGTTTATCGGCATTTGACCAAGACGGTATTGTGCGGGACACCCATTTTAAACGCTATACCGGACGTCTCAATTTAGACCATCAGGTGAACAAGGATTTGAAATTCGGACTAAACACTTCGCTTGCTTACAGCAATCAACGCTCGTCGATGACAACCGGCGGGTATTATATCAGCCCTGTATTCGGAGCGGCAATGTATTCTCCGTTGGATGCAGGGATTATTGCTCCGGGTTCTACTTTAAGCAACGGAACTGTATTGGAGCCGGGTCCAAACATTGATTATATAACGACTTACGCCAATGCCAATTTTTTGGCAAACAGTGCCTACGATGAATTTGCCTCCCGCACTGCGCGCAATATTACCAATGGCTATGCACAATGGTCATTCTTAGACGGATTTATTTTGAAAGGAACTGTGGGTTACGACTATTTCTATGTTACGGAAGAAGAATGGAAAGATGCACGACCCAAAGGCAATTCTGCTTCTTACGGACATGGTTATGCGGAAAGTTCTGTAACAGAGCAATTGGCATGGAGTGAAAACATTACCTTGAACTACATTAAAACCATAGCAGACTTGCACAATATCAATATCCTTGCAGGGCAAGAAGCTTCTTCGGAAGGTTTCCGCTATTCGGGAGGTATTGCACAGGATTTTCCGGGCAGTTATTTTCACTACATGAGTCAGGGAACAACACCTTACAGCGTGTATGGTGCTCGTTTTGCATCTTCTTTAGCCTCTTTCTTCGGTTCGGCTAACTACAATTACGAGCAAAAATATTTCTTGTCTGCCAGTTTGCGTTCCGATGGGTCTTCCCGCTTGTCGGTGGACAATCGGTGGAGTTCGTTCTGGTCGGTTGGCGCACAATGGAAAGCCAAACAGGAAAGTTTCTTGAAAGATATAAATACTGTTAGCGATGCTAATCTGCGCGTGAGTTATGGAACTTCGGGAAATCAATCATTCGCTTCGACCGCCTCGGCATTGAGCCGTTATTATCCGGCATTAGCCCTTTATAATGGTGTTGGCTACGATGGCGGGTCGGGTCTGTTCCCTACGCAAGCCGAAAACCCGAATTTAACTTGGGAAAAAACGGGTACATTGGATATTGGATTGGATGTGTCGGTATTGGATAGTCGTTTGGGTGCTACTATTGACTGGTATAAACGGACAACCACCGATGCTTTGCTAAGAGCACAGCTATCTCGCACCTCCGGTTTTGAATATATAAATTCCAATGTCGGCGAACTGACCAATACCGGTATCGAAATTGCATTGAACGGAACACCTGTTCGGACAAAAGATATTTTGTGGACAGCAGGATTCAATATCACCGCCAACACAAACAAAATCACCAAATTGTATGAAGGCGAAGATATTATCAACGGACAATTCATCTATCGCGAAGGCGAAGACATGCTAAGTTTATATGCCTATCGTTGGGCAGGGGTCAATCCTGCTGACGGACGTCCCATGTATTACGACAAAGACGGCGAAATCATGTATACCTACAATGAAAAGGGAGATACCCGCCAAATCGTGGGTTCGGCAGCACCTAAATTTTATGGTGGATTGAATACGAAAGTGGTAGCCTACGGTGTTGATTTAGCTTTGGGATTCTATTATACCTACGGCAACAAGATTTACGATGCTTCGTGGATGATGTTTACCAGCGAAGGATACAGAGGTCTTTTTAACCAATATGAGGCATCTCTCGACCATTGGAAAAAAGAGGGCGATATTGTGGCTCTCCCGAAACCTTACTACGGTTATGCTTCTGCTACTTATGGTCAAACTACGGATAAATCGATTTTTGACGGTTCTTATATCCGCTTGCGCGATGTTACGTTGGGTTATACTTTGCCGAAAAAGTGGACAGACCCTACCGGTTTGCAAAATGTGCGGTTCTATGCACAGGGCACTAACCTGCTTACTTTCACCAAATTTCCGGATATGGACCCGGAAGTGGGTGGTGGCAGATTAGCCGGATATTACTATTTGGGTTATCCTAATGCGCGCACAGTAACGTTTGGTGTTGATGTTAAATTTTAAACAAATAAAAGAATGAAAAAGATAGGATTAATAACATTATTTGCTTGTGCAGGACTCATCTCATGTGATGACTTTCTGACGCAAGACCCCTATACCGCCATGCCGGAAGCTGCAGCTATTTCCGACAATACCACGGCTAATTATGCCTTGGTGGGTATATATGACAGATTTCAGAGTGAGTTGTTTTACGGAAGAAATTATTTTGTAGCACCTGACGCATCTACAGAGAATATTATTCTTTCGCCGAATAACAGTAACCGGTATGTTGCCGAAGCACAATGGACGATGACCAATGGCAATGCAGATGCAGCAGATATGTGGCAGTATGGCTATTCAGCCATTAATGCCGCCAATAAGATATTGGCGAAAGTAGATGGTATTCCTGCTACCGATGCACAAAAGCAGCAAATAAAAGGTGAAGCATTGGCTATCCGCGGCATGGTGCATTTGGATTTGGTGCGGATGTTTGCGCAAGCCTATCCGAGCAATGAGAGCGGCTTGGGAGTCCCTTACATGACAAAAAGTGTCGTTTATGACAAGCCGTCAAGAGATAAAATCAGCGACGTTTACAGCAATGCGATACAGGACTTGAAAGACGGAATAGATTTGTTGACTCAAAGCGGCATCGACAATGGTCCGTATCGCATCAACAATTGGACAGCCAAAGCATTGCTGGCTAAGGCTTACATGATGCAATTGGATTATAACAGCGCGAAGCCGGTTTTGAAAGATATTATCGACAATGGCGGTTATGAGCCTCTTACGAATGCCAATTATGTATCGGCATGGAGCAAAAAATACAATGCTGCCTCAAAAACCGAGTTTTTGTTTGCTATTGCCAATAATTCTACGGATTATCGTGCAACCGCTTCTTTGGCATATATTTATTTGCAAAGCGGTTACGGCGATTTGCGGGCATCGGACAATTTGGTGTCTTTGTATGATGCAACGGATGTTCGAAAAACAGCCTTTTTCACGGCAGGTACCGGCACGGCTGCCGGATGGACAATGGTAAATAAGTATCCTTTCCGCGACGGTTCGGCAGGGTTAAGTGATGTGCCGATGGTTCGTATCTCGGATGTGTATCTGTATTATGCCGAAGCCTCGGCTTATACCGGCGATGAAGCAACTGCAATCACCTATTTGGATAAAATCCGTCAACGGGCAGATGCCTCAGCAGCAGCATCCACAGAGACGGGCGATGCTTTGAAAGATAAAATTTTTCTGGAAAGACGAAAAGAATTGGCTTTTGAGGGAGAATATCTGTTCGATTTGAAGCGTTACCAAAAAACGATTAACAGTGCCTATAATGCATCCAACGTGCTATACAAGGTGGTTCCTTATCCCAGCGATTTGCGTGCATTCCCGATTCCGCAAGGTGAGTTGGATGCCAATAAAAATATGGAACCCAATCCCGGATATTAATTAATAATTAAAAAAATAAGTATATGAAAACAATAATGAAATATTTTGCTTTTGGCATTCTTGCGCTTGGCTTTGTTGCCTGCGAAGATGACAAAACGTATGATGGACCTGCTCAAATTGCGTTTGCCGGTAAGACTGCTGCGTATAGTTATAGCGGCACGGTAGCGGACACAACCGTCGTCTTGTCGATACAATTGATAGCAGATGCTCCGCAAAGGGACATTGCCGCAACGGTTTCGGTCGATGCCGCTTCAACAGTCGTGGCGACAGTTCCTGCATCGGTCACAATCCCTGCCGGACGGTATACCGCCGAATTACCGGTAAAATTCACGTATGCTGAACTGAATACCGGTGCCAACAAATTGATTTTGAACTTGACATCAAACGTAAAAGTAGCCGCCAATTACAACACATTGACAGTTACCATTACGAAAAGGTGATTATACCGAATTAGAAGAAAGAAGCTTGCCGCACACGGGGCAGGCTTCTTTTGCTTTACATCTACAATTTGTCGTGCACCCTTTCATAGCGATTTTCCGCAGTTTTCAAAAAAACATCTTAAATTATTTTGTACCTTTGTCCCTGAAATAAAAAATATCACATTATGCGAACAATTAACATACAAATTTCAGATTTGGAATATACCGCTTTTGGTTTCGATAAAGACCAATTCTTTTTTTCCGAATTTGCTGACCTTATGGAGAGGCAATTGGCTCGTCGGGCTTTGAATCACAGCGTTGAATTAGCTCAAAAATACAGTCTTTCGTCAATGACTATGGATGAAATTTCAACAGAAGTAATGGCGGTGCGGCAATGCAGAAAGTAATTATTGACACAAACGTGATGGTCTCTGCGCTGATTCAGAAAAATTATCCCTATTACATCGTTTAGCAGCATACCCCATTTCAAAAACAATGTAAGGGCGGAAATCTCCAGCCCTACATCACATATTATCCTCTCCCTCTCAGGGGATTGCGGGTCAAGCCCGCAATCACACTGAAACAACGCAATTAAATATCCTCTTCAACCTCCACTTCCACCTTCTCATACGCCTTCGCTTTAGACGTAGGCGACTTGGCTTCGGCTCGCTCGAAGTCGGCTTTGCTGCCTACGATGAGTTTGTCGTATTCTTTCAAGCCGGTGCCGGCGGGGATTAGATTGCCGCAGATGACGTTTTCTTTCATGCCTTCGAGTTTGTCCACTTTGCCGTTGATGGCGGCTTCGTTCAGAACTTTTGTTGTTTCCTGGAACGAGGCGGCAGACATGAAACTTGTCGTCTGCAATGCCGCGCGCGTGATGCCTTGCAACACCTGATTGGCGGTTGCCGGAACGGCGTCGCGCACTTCCACGAGTTTCATATCGCGGCGTTTCAATGCCGAATTTTCGTCGCGGAGTTTACGCATCGTTACAATCTGTCCGGGCTTCAAGTTCGGCGAATCGCCTGCCTCTATCACCACTTTTTTGCCCCAGATGCGGTCGTTTTCTTCCATCACCATGTTTTTGTCGATGAGTTGTTGCTCCAGGAAGCGCGAATCGCCCGGCTCCACGATTTCGACCTTGCGCATCATCTGACGCACAATGACCTCGAAATGCTTGTCGTTGATTTTCACCCCTTGCAAGCGGTAAACGTCCTGCACCTCGTTCACGATATATTCCTGCACCGCCGTTGGACCGTTGATTGCCAGGATGTCCGAAGGCGTGATGGCTCCGTCCGAAAGGGGCGTACCGGCACGCACGTAGTCGTTTTCCTGCACCAAAGTTTGCTTAATCAGCGGCACCATATAGGTCTTAAATTCGCCCGTTTTGGAGGTTACGACCACTTCTCTGTTGCCGCGTTTGATTTTGCCGAACGACACTTCGCCATCGATTTCCGACACCACCGCCGGATTGGACGGGTTGCGCGCCTCAAACAATTCGGTTACACGAGGCAAACCACCCGTGATGTCACCCGCCTTGCCCACGGCACGCGGAATCTTCACAAGTACCTCACCCACAGCCACTTTATCCTTTTCCTCTTTCACCACGTGGGCTCCCAGAGGTAAGTTGTAGGTCTTCAATATCTCGCCGCTCGTGCTCAAAATCTGTGCCACAGGCACCTTGGTCTTGTCGCGCGACTCGATGATAATCTTTTCTTTCAAACCGGTCTGTTCGTCGTATTCGTTCTTGAAAGTTACGTTTTCCTGCATACTTTCAAAATGCAACTTACCGGGAACTTCCGACACAATCACGGCGTTGAACGGGTCCCATTCGAGCACCACATCGCCCTTTTTGAGTTTGGTGCCGCTCTTGAAAAACAGTTTCGCTGCGTAGGGAATGTTGTGTACCGAGAGCACAATCTTAGTGTTGGGGTCGATGATACGCAACTCCGTTTGGCGGCTAATGACGATTTGGTATTTCTTGCCCGCCTCGTCTGTCGCATCCACCGTGCGGATTTCGTCCAGTTCGAGGATGCCGTCGTATTTGGAGGTTACGTTGTTTTCCGCCGCAATGTTCGATGCGATACCCCCGACGTGGAATGTACGCAACGTCAGCTGTGTTCCCGGCTCGCCGATAGACTGCGCCGCAATCACGCCCACAGCCTCACCTTTTTGCACCATTCGCCCGCTCGCCAGGTTGCGTCCGTAACATTTCGCGCAAACGCCTTTTTTCGATTCGCAGGTCAATACCGAGCGGATTTCCACCCGTTCAATCGGCGAATTTTGGATGATTTCAGCAATATCTTCCGAAATTTCCTCGCCCGAATGTACCAAAATTTTACCCGTAATCGGATGCTGAACGTCGTGTACCGACACGCGCCCCAAGATACGCTCGTAGAGCGATGCCACCACGTCTTCGTTGTTTTTGAGTTCCGTGGCAACCAGCCCGCGCAACGTGCCGCAATCCTCTTCGTTGATAATCACGTCGTGCGAAACATCCACGAGGCGGCGCGTCAAATAACCGGCATCCGCCGTCTTCAAAGCCGTATCCGCCAAGCCTTTACGCGCACCGTGCGTAGAGATAAAGTACTCCAACACCGACAGCCCTTCCTTGAAGTTCGACAAAATCGGGTTTTCAATAATCTGCGCACCTTCCGCCCCGCTCTTTTGGGGTTTCGCCATCAAACCACGCATCCCCGACAACTGCCGAATCTGCTCCTTGCTACCGCGAGCACCCGATTCCAACATCATAAACACGGAGTTGAAACCCTGTTCGTCTTCGCGCAGTTGCTTCATCAAAATATCCGACAGACGCGAATTGACGTGTGTCCAAATATCAATAATCTGGTTGTAACGCTCGTTGTTGGTGATGAAACCCATACTGTAGTTGTTCAGGATTTCTTCCACCTCGCCGTAGCCCTCTTTCACCAGCGTTTCTTTTTCTTTCGGGATGATAATATCTTCGAGGTTGAACGACAGACCGCCTTTGAAAGCCATCGTGTAGCCCAAATTCTTAATATCGTCGAGGAATTTCGCCGTTTTAGCCACGCCGCACACCTTAATGATGCGCCCAATAATCTCGCGAAGCGATTTTTTGGACAATTCTTCGTTGATGTAGCCCACTTCCTGCGGCACAAATTCGTTGACCATCACGCGCCCAACCGACGTTTCGATGCTATGATTGATGGCATTCCCCTTTTCGTCCACGTCATCGACGTAAATTTTGATTGGTGCGTGAATATCCACTCGCCCTTCGTTGTAGGCGATAACCGCCTCTTCCGGACCGTAGAAATTCAACCCGCTGCCTTTCGCGCCGGCACGCAATTTGGTGATATAAAACAAGCCCAAAACCATATCCTGCGACGGCACCGTAATCGGCGCGCCATTGGCAGGATTCAGGATATTGTGCGAAGCCAGCATCAGCATTTGCGCCTCCAGAATAGCCTCGTTGCCAAGCGGCAAGTGCACAGCCATCTGGTCGCCGTCGAAGTCGGCATTGAATGCCGTACAGGCGAGGGGGTGCAACTGAATTGCCTTCCCTTCAATCATCTTCGGCTGAAAAGCCTGAATACCCAAGCGATGGAGGGTCGGAGCGCGGTTGAGCAGCACCGGGTGCCCTTTCATCACGTGTTCCAAAATATCCCAAACGACAGCCTCCTTGCGGTCGACGATTTTCTTCGCCGACTTCACCGTTTTCACAATGCCGCGTTCGATTAACTTGCGGATTACAAACGGTTTATAGAGTTCGGCAGCCATCCCTTTCGGAATACCGCATTCGTGCATCTTCAATTCGGGACCAACGACAATCACCGAGCGCGCCGAATAATCGACACGCTTACCCAGCAGGTTTTGACGGAAACGTCCCTGTTTCCCTTTCAAACTGTCGGACAATGATTTAAGTGGGCGGTTGGATTCCGTTTTCACCGCGCTTGACTTGCGCGAATTGTCGAACAGCGAGTCCACAGCCTCCTGAAGCATACGTTTTTCGTTACGCAAAATCACTTCGGGTGCTTTGATGTCAATCAGTCGTTTCAAACGGTTGTTGCGGATGATGACGCGGCGATACAAATCGTTCACGTCGGAGGTCGCAAACCGCCCGCCATCCAATGGAATCAGCGGGCGCAATTCGGGTGGAATCACCGGCAGCACCTTCATAATCATCCATTCGGGCTTATTTTTGTCTTTGGAGGCGCGAAACGATTCCACCACTTGCAGGCGTTTCAAGGCATCTGTCTTGCGCTGCTGAGAGGTGTCGTTGCTCGCCTTGTGGCGCAAATCGTAGGACAAAGCGTCCAAATCCAAACGTGTCAACAGGTCGAAGAGAGCCTCCGCACCCATTTTGCAGATGAATTTGTTGGGGTCGCTATCGTCTAATTGCTGGTTTCCGACAGGCAGCGAATCCATCGCTTCCCAATATTCGTCTTCCGTAAGCAAGTCGTTAACTTCCTTACTCTCAGCGAGTACGCCCGGCTGAATCACCACATAGCGTTCATAATAAATGATGGAGTCCAATTTTTTCGTCGGCAAGCCCAACAGATAACCTATCTTGTTGGGCAGCGAGCGAAAATACCAGATATGCGCCACCGGAACCACCAAACCGATGTGTCCCACGCGCTCACGGCGCACTTTTTTCTCCGTCACTTCCACACCGCAACGGTCGCAAATGATGCCTTTATAACGGATGCGCTTGTATTTCCCGCAATGACATTCGTAATCCTTGACGGGTCCGAAAATCCGTTCGCAAAACAGACCATCCCGCTCCGGTTTGTAGGTGCGGTAATTGATTGTTTCCGGCTTCAACACCTCGCCGCTTGACTGCTCCAAAATTTCATCCGGAGATGCCAGCCCTATCGAAATCTTCGAAAAATTCGACTTTACCTTCACTTCTTTTCTAAGAGTCCCCATATTCTTTCCTTCGTTTTAATCAAATTTAACACTTAAACCCAAGCCCTTCATCTCGTGCAGGAGCACATTCAACGATTCCGGCATACCCGGCGTTGGCATCGGGTCGCCCTTGACAATCGCTTCGTAAGCCTTCGCGCGTCCCACCACGTCGTCAGACTTGATGGTGAGCACTTCTTGCAGGATAAACGAGGCTCCAAACGCTTCGAGTGCCCAGACTTCCATTTCCCCGAAACGCTGTCCGCCAAATTGGGCTTTACCGCCCAATGGCTGCTGCGTAATCAGCGAATACGGTCCGATGGAGCGCGCGTGCATCTTGTCGTCGACCATGTGACCGAGTTTCAGCATATAAATCACGCCCACCGTTGCCGGTTGGTCAAATCTATCGCCCGTGCCGCCATCGTGGAGGTATGTTTTACCATAGCGAGGCACACCGGCTTTGTCTGTCCATTCGTTCAAATCGTCCAGAGAGGCACCGTCGAAGATAGGCGTTGCAAATTTCACACCCAAATTTTTCCCCGACCAGCCGAGCACTGTTTCAAAAATCTGCCCCAAATTCATACGCGAAGGCACACCCAGCGGGTTGAGGACAATATCGACAATCGTTCCATCGTCCAAAAACGGCATATCTTCGTCGCGCACAATGCGGGACACAATCCCTTTGTTGCCGTGTCGCCCTGCCATCTTGTCGCCCACCTGTAATTTACGCTTCTTCGCGATATACACTTTCGCCATCTGAACAATGCCATTGGGCAGTTCGTCGCCGATGGTGAGGTCAAATTTCTGACGTTTCATTTCGGCATCCAGCTCTTTGTATTTGCGTATGTAATTCTTTATCATTGCCTGAATTATGTCATTTTTTTGAGGGTCGATAACCCATTTGGTAGTCGCCACCTTCAAATAATCCAAATTCGACAATATCTCTTTGGTAAACCGCACGCTTCTGGCAACCAAATCCATACCCAAATCGTCTTTCAAGCCCTGAGAGGCTTTCCCGTCGATTAAGGAGTAAAGTTTTTTGACCAAAAATTCTTTCAATGCGGCTTGTTTCTTTTCATACGTCTCGTCGACCTGCGGCATAAGTGCTTTGTTACTCAACTTGTTTTTGCCGCCGGTGGCTGTCTTTTTGGCAGCCTTGGAAAACAGGTTGCGACCAATCACAACCCCGTGCAACGATGGTGTTGCCCTCAACGAAGCGTCTTTCACGTCGCCCGCCTTGTCGCCAAAGATGGCACGCAACAGTTTTTCTTCTGGAGAGGGGTCTGTCTCGCCCTTCGGCGTGATTTTACCTATCAGGATGTCGCCGGGTTCCACATGGGCACCGATACGAATTAAACCGGTGTCGTCCAAGTCTTTCGTCATATCTTCGCTGACGTTTGGAATATCGCTTGTCAATTCTTCCACGCCGCGTTTCGTTTCGCGCACTTCCAAAATATATTCGTCCACGTGCACGGAAGTGAAAATATCTTCCCTCACCACGCGCTCGCTAATCACGATGGCATCCTCGAAGTTGTACCCTTTCCAAGGCATGAAAGCCACTTTCAGGTTGCGTCCGATAGCCAATTCGCCGTTTTCGGTTGAGTAGCCTTCGGTCAAAATCTGCCCTTTTTCGACGCGCTGACCCAACTTAATAATCGGACGCAAGTCGATAGTCGTGCTCTGATTCGTTTTGCGGAACTTCGGAATGAGGTATGATTTCACCGCCGAATCGAAACTTACAAATTCCTCATCTTCGGTGCGGTCATACTTAATATCAATGCGTGTGGCATCCACATACACTATCTCGCCCGCCTTTTCGGCAGTAATTTGCGTACGCGAATCGTCAACCAAATTGCCCTCAATGCCCGTCCCCACAATCGGTGCTTCGGCGCGCAACAGCGGCACTGCCTGACGCATCATATTGGAGCCCATCAGCGCACGGTTGGCATCATCGTGTTCCAAGAACGGTATCAGCGCAGCCGCAATCGACGCAATCTGAACGGGCGAAACGTCCATCAGATTGACCGCGTCGGGCGACACAATCGGATAATCCGCATCCTGACGCGCTTTCACGCGGTCGTTGATGAGTTTGCCGGTCGCATCCAGCGGTGCATTGCCCTGAGCGATGATTTTTGCTTCTTCTTCCTCTGCCGTCAAATAAATCAAATGTTCCGGCGCGAGGTCAACTTTCCCCTTAGTCACCTGACGGTAGGGCGTTTCGATGAAGCCGAGTTCGTTAATTTTGGCATACACGCAGAGTGACGAAATCAAACCGATGTTCGGACCTTCCGGCGTTTCAATCGGGCACAACCGCCCGTAGTGGGTGTAGTGCACGTCGCGCACCTCAAAACCGGCACGCTCGCGCGACAGACCGCCGGGACCGAGTGCCGACAGACGCCGCTTGTGCGTCAATTCCGCCAGCGGGTTGGTCTGGTCCATAAATTGCGACAGGGCGTTGGTGCCGAAAAAGGTATTGACCACCGCCGAAATCGTCTTCGCGTTAATCAAATCAATCGGCGTAAACACCTCATTATCACGCACATTCATACGCTCGCGGATGGTGCGCGACATACGCGCCAAACCGATGCCAAACTGATTGTAGAGTTGCTCGCCAACGGTGCGCACACGACGGTTGCTCAAATGGTCGATGTCGTCCACGTTAGCCTTGGAGTTAATCAACTCAATCAGATATTTGATAATCTCGATGATGTCTGCTTTGGTGAGGACTTTCACGTCCATAGAGGTCGTCAGGTTCAACTTGCGGTTGATACGGAAACGTCCCACTTCGCCCAAATCGTAGCGTTTTTCGGAGAAAAACAAGTTCTGAATCACTTCGCGCGCACTCGCTTCATCGGCGGGGTCGGCACTGCGAAGCTGACGATAGATATACACCACGGCATCGCGCTCCGAGTTGCTCGGGTCTTTTTGCAACGTGTTGTAGATAATCGCGTAGTCCGACATATTTTGGTCTTCGCGATGCAACAAAACCGTTTGCGCACCCGATTCGATAATTGCGTCGATGTGATTGGGCACAATAATCGTTTCGCGGTCGATAAGCACCTCGTTGCGTTCGATAGACACTACTTCGCCGGTGTCTTCGTCCACGAAGTCTTCCACCCAAGTCCGCAGCACCCGAGCCGCCAATTTGCGCCCCACGATGCTCTTGAGAGTGGTTTTATTCACTTTGATTTCTTCCGCCAGATTGAAGATTTCCAAAATATCCTTATCACTTTCGTAGCCGATGGCGCGGAGAAGTGTTGTTACAGGAAGTTTCTTTTTGCGGTCGATGTAAGCATACATCACATTGTTGATGTCCGTCGCAAATTCTATCCACGACCCCTTGAAAGGGATAATTCTCGCCGAATAGAGTTTTGTGCCGTTGGAGTGCATACTCGTTCCGAAGAACACGCCCGGCGAGCGGTGCAACTGTGAAACCACCACGCGCTCGGCTCCATTGATGACAAACGTGCCACTCTCGGTCATGTAAGGGATAGGTCCCAAATACACGTCCTGAATGACCGTATCGAAATCCTCGTGGTCGGGGTCGGTGCAGTACAGTTTTAACTTGGCTTTTAAGGGCACACTGTAAGTCAATCCCCGCTCCAGACACTCTTCGATGGTGTAGCGTGGGGGGTCGACGAAATAGTCCAAAAATTCGAGGACAAAATTGTTACGGGTGTCTGCGATGGGAAAATTCTCAGCAAACACCTTATACAGCCCTTCGTTTTTCCGTTGGTCGGAGGGCGTATTCAATTGGAGGAAGTCTTGAAACGACTTTAATTGTACTTCAAGAAAATCCGGGAATGCCAGCGGATGCTCGATTGAAGCAAAATTGACTCTCTGATTCTTATTTGTTGTTTTAGAAGCCATTGTTGCAATTGTTGAACGTAAATAAATTTCTTATGCGCAAAAAGGAGTTGCCCCCAAAGCCCTGTCAGAGGCTTTCTGAGCATTCTCCCGATAGTGTAAGAGCAAAGTTTTATTTAAGTTCAACTTCTGCCCCTGCCTCTTCTAACTGTTTCTTCAAATTTTCTGCTTCGTCTTTTGCAACGCCCTCTTTCAATGGAGCGGGTGCGCCGTCGACGATGTCTTTGGCTTCTTTCAGACCAAGACCAGTCAATTCTTTCACTAACTTCACGATAGCCAGTTTGTTAGCACCGGCACCTTTCAAAATCACATCGAAAGATGATTTTTCTTCAACTGCTGCAGCAGCACCACCGCCGACGGGACCTGCAGCCACGGCTACAGCAGCCGCAGCGGGTTCGATGCCATATTCTGACTTCAGAATTGCAGCGAGTTCACTAACTTCCTTTACAGTCAAGTTCACTAATTGTTCAGCAAAAGCTTTTAAATCTGCCATTTTTTTATAATTTTAAATTGTTTGTTTTTTAATTTTTTTTTATTTGTTCTCTAATGTTTTCAATACTCCCGAAAGCGTTTTCCCACTCGATTGAAGGGCAGAAATAACGTTCTTGGCGGGCGATTGCAGCAATGCAATGACGTCGCCAATCAGTTCGTTCTTGCTCTTGATTGAGATGAGCACTTCAAGATTATCGGCTCCAACATAGAATCCTTCCTGTACATACGCCGCTTTCAACTTGGGAACTTCCATTCCCGATGATTTAGCGAATGCCTTAATCAACTTTGCAGGGCTGTTGGCGTTATTTGAAAACATAACTGCCGTGTTGCCTTTCAAAGCGGAATCCAATGCGGAGTAGTCGCCACTTAATTGGGCGAGGGCTTTCTTAAACAGGGTGTTTTTTACAACCACCAGTTTAATCTCATCTTTCGTACACTGCCTTCTCAAACGGCTCGTTTTCGCTGCATCAAGTGCAGTTATATCCGTCAGATAGAAGTTGGTGTATTCTCCTACGGTCGTCGCAATCTGCGAGATTACGGTTGATTTATCTTCTTTTTTCATCTTCAATCAATTTTAATTTTCGTCAACCGATTTGATATCAATCTTGATACCCGGACTCATTGTACTCGAAAGATAAACACTCTTCATATAAACACCCTTAGCCGCAGACGGTTTCAACTTGTTGATAGTTGAAATAAAATCTTTGGCATTCTCGCGAATTTGCTCCGGTGTGAACGACACTTTACCGATAGAAACGTGAACGATACCGGTTTTATCGACCTTGAAGTCGATTTTCCCCTGTTTCACTTCCTTCACGGCGGTTGCCACATCATTGGTCACAGTGCCGCTCTTGGGGTTTGGCATCAGGCTTCGAGGACCTAACACGCGCCCTAAAGCACCCACTTTACCCATGTTTGCCGGTTGTGTGATAATCACATCCACATCCGTCCAACCACCTTTAATCTTTTCGATATAGTCGTCCAATCCCACGAAGTCAGCTCCTGCCTCTTTGACAGCAGCCTCCTGGTCGGGAGTTACCAATGCGAGCACTCGCACTTGCTTACCTGTCCCATGGGGCAGCGAAATAACGCCTCTCACCATTTGATTAGCTTGACGGGGGTCAACGCCCAGACGCACATCCAAGTCCACAGAAGCATCGAACTTTGCATAGTTCACTTCTTTGACCAGGGCAGATGCCTCTTTTAGCGTGTAACTTTTCCCGGCTTCCACTTTTCCTACGGCTAACTTCTGTTTTTTTGTCAGTTTACTCATATTTTTTAGTGAAGTTTTTAATTATGCGGGAAAAGCCCCTTTAACGGTGATACCCATGCTGCGCGCAGTTCCGGCAACCATTTTCATGGCTGAGTTGACTGTGAAGCAGTTCAAGTCGGGCATTTTATCCTCTGCAATTGATTTCACCTGTTCCCAAGTGATTTCAGCCACCTTTTTACGGTTAGGCTCTGCAGACCCGCTTTTTTGTTTGATAGCTTCCAGCAATTGGATAGCCACAGGCGGGTTTTTGACGATAAAATCGAACGACTTGTCGGCATAATAAGTGATTACCACCGGTAATGTCTTACCTGCCTTGTCTTGGGTGCGGGCATTGAATTGCTTGCAAAACTCCATGATGTTGATGCCCTTGGAGCCTAATGCAGGTCCCACGGGTGGAGAAGGGTTTGCAGCTCCTCCTTTAATCTGTAATTTCAACGCTCCAGCAATTTCTTTAGCCATTTGTAAATAATTTTTTAATTTAACACTCTTTTTTGAAATCGAATAATCTCAATCGTAACAAGTAGAAACGTGGCGCGCCGCGTTTCTACCATTTGCGACTATTCTTTTTCCACTTGCAAGTACCCTAATTCAAGGGGACTTTTCCGTCCGAAAATTTTGACCATTACCTTGACCTTTTTCTTGTCGGGGTAAACCTCTTCGATTTCACCGTGGAAGCCGGTGAACGGACCAACATTTATCTTGACGGTTTCACCAATCATAAAATCAACTTCCAACTCCTCGGGTTGTTCCAACAACTCATCTGCTTTGCCCAAAATCCGAGCGACCTCGGAGGCTCGCAGCGGCATCGGTTCTTTACCGTCTTCGAGGAAGCCAATTATAAAATTGATATCTTTCAGGAAGTGGGAAACTTCTCCGTCCAAAGCGGCTTCTACAATAATGTAACCCGGAAGAAACGCCCGTTCCTTAATCGTTTTCTTTCCGTTACGATTTTGCATCACCTTTTCCGTCGGAATCACAACCTGCGTTATACGATGTTGCAGATTGCGATTTTTAATTTCCGCTTCCAAATATTCCTTAATCTTATTTTCCTTGCCGCTGACGGCTTTCAGAACATAAAATTTCTTTTCTATTTCAGCCATTTGCCCGTTTTTTAGAAATGAACGTGAGTATAAATTACCTTCATCACGGTTTCAAACGCATAATCAACCACAAACAGCACCGCAGACATAATCAATGATGCTATCAAGACCACCACCGTACTGTTGGACAACTCTTTTTGAGTAGGCCATGACACCTTATAAATCAATTCGTTATAAGATTCTTTTACACTGTTTACTATATTCATAATATCTATCGTATATCAATTTCTGCTTCTGCACGGAACGAGAGGCTCGAACTCCCGACCCTCGGTTTTGGAGACCGATGCTCTACCAACTGAGCTAGTTCCGTATGTTCCTTACACGATGCCAAACAACGCATTCGTCCGGATTAGGGGCAAAATCGGGCACAAAGGTACGCCTTTTTTTTGAAACTACCAAATGTTTTTGAAAGTTTTTTCATTTTTTTTTTGCCGGCACAATAATAACCGCCCAAAACCGCAACAAAAGCCATTTGCATATTTCCAAATAATCGGCTACCTTTGCAGCCTCAAATTCGTAAAGGTGATGAAGTATTTTTTAGTAGCAGGCGAGGCGAGCGGCGATTTACATGCATCTAATCTGATGCGGGAATTGATGGCGCAGGACAGGGCGGCGGAGTTTCGCTTTTTTGGCGGCGACCTTATGCAGGCGGTGGGCGGCACGTTGGTCAGGCATTATCGCGATATGGCGTATATGGGCATTATACCCGTGTTGATGCACCTGCGGGAGATTTTGGCGAATGGCAAACTGTGCCGACAGAGCATTCGCGACTACCGCCCCGATGTGGTGATTTTCGTGGATTACCCCGGTTTTAACCTCCCGATGGCGAAATTTGTGAAAACGCAACTGCATATTCCCACCATATATTATATATCGCCCAAAATTTGGGCGTGGAAAAGTTACCGCATCCGCGATATTCGGAAATACGTCGATAAAATGCTCTGTATCCTGCCTTTTGAGGTAGATTTTTACAAAAAATATAATTATGCGGTCGATTATGTGGGCAACCCCACGGTGGATGAGATTGCCGCGCGCGACCATCAGGACGAAACATTTGAGGCGTTCCGGCAGGCAAATCATTTGCCTGACAAGCCAATCATAGCCCTCTTAGCAGGCAGTCGCAAGCACGAAATCAAGGACAACCTGCCAACGATGCTTGCCGCCGCCGCCGCTTATCCCAACTATCAGGCAGTCATCGCCGGTGCGCCGGGCATTGATGCCGACTATTATAGCCTCGCGCCCATTCCGGTCGTTTTCAACCAAACCTACCGCCTCCTCCAGCAGTCGCACGCGGCATTGGTAACCTCCGGCACAGCCACTTTGGAAACAGGTCTGTTGCGCGTGCCGCAGGTGGTGTGCTACAAATGGCTGTTCAAGCGCACGGCGACGTGGATATTCAAACATTTTTTTAAGTGCAAACACATCTCGCTGGTCAATCTGATTGCCAACAAAACAGTAGTCCAAGAACTGTTTGGAACCACTTTTTCGACAGAAAACATACGCGCCGAACTGGGCTTATTGCTCAACGACACGCCCTACCGCCAAGCAATGCTGGACAATTATGATGCTATGATTGCGAAGTTGGGGACTGTTGGCGCGTCCGAAAAAGCGGCGAAAGCAATTACGAATTACGAATTACGAATTACGACCGGTCGTGGCATATTTCGATTTAAGCAATTTTCCGTGCAGCACGATTTGTGTGCTATGAAAGTGGGCACGGATGGCGTGCTTTTGGGCGCGTGGACGGAGCCAATTACGAATTACGAATTGCGAATTACGGGTGTGCAGCGGGTTTTGGATGTTGGTTGCGGGTCGGGAGTGATTGCCCTGATGCTGGCGCAGAAAATGCAAAAGGCTGAGATTGATGCCATCGACATTGACGAAAACGCTTACAAACAGACAGTTATAAACTTCAAAAATTCACCTTTTAAGGCAAAACCGGATGCCATTCACGGCGATTTTCGCACCTTTGCACCTGCGCAGAAATACAACTTAATTGTGTCTAACCCGCCCTATTTTGTGGATTCGTTGCCATCGCCGAATGCCGAACGCACCACCGCACGACACGCCAATACGCTATCATACAGCGACTTGATACAGCACAGTGCTGAATTGCTCGTCGACAACGGACGCATTGCACTGATTTTGCCCTTTGAAGCCTTCGACAGCATCCAATCGCTCGCCGAAGCAAACGGCTTGACATTGACCCGCAAAACGGTTGTCCGCCCCAAAACCGGCGCGCCGCCCAAACGCATCCTGTTAGAATACACCAATCTTTCACCCTCCACCCCGCACCCCGCACCCGTTGCCGCCGATGAATTGACTATTGAGAAAGTCCCAAATGTGTTTAGCGATGAGTATGTTGCCTTAACTAAGGATTTTTATTTAAATTTTCCCGAATGAAAATCATATTGTCCGTTACCAACGATTTAGTTACTGACCAGCGCGTACACAAAGTTTGCATAACTCTCTTGCAGAATGGCTATGATGTGGAATTGGTTGGGCGACACTTATCAAATAGCCAACCGCTGAACCGCGATTACCGCACCAAACGTCTGAGGCTGCTGTTCAACAAAGGATTTCTGTTTTATGTCGAATACAATTTGCGCCTGTTCATTTATTTGCTTTTTTGCAAACCGGATGTATACCTGTCTAACGACACAGATACGCTGATTGCCAACTACTTAGCGAGCAAAATTCGCCATCGCCCGTTGGTGTTTGATGCGCACGAACTCTTTCCCGAAGTGCCCGAAGTTGCCAATCGCCCATTCATCAAAGCCGTGTGGACAAGCATTGAAGCGTGGATTTTCCCCAAATTGCAACATTCCTACACCGTTTGCCGGTCTATTGCCGACTATTATCACGACAAATACGGCATAAAAATGGGCGTGGTGCGCAATATTCCAATTGTCAATCACCAATTTACCGATTATCAATCACCGTCCAAAATCGTCCTGTATCAGGGGGCTGTCAACGAAGGGCGTGGCATTGAGCGGGTGATTGATGCGATGCCTTATTTGCCGGCGGATTACATTTTTCAGGTAGTGGGCGGCGGCGATAAATTGGAGGAATTGAAAGTTTATGCAGAAAAGTTGGGACTGTCCGACCGCGTTATTTTCACAGGCAAATTGCCGTTTGAAGAGTTGTTTGCTTACACAACACACGCCACAATCGGCGTTAATCTGCTGGAAAACAAAGGATTAAGTTACTACTACGCGCTGCCCAATCGGATTTTTGACTATATGCGGTGCCGGTTGCCGGTTTTGTCGTGCGATTTCCCTGAAATTCGGCGGATTGTGGCGCAATATCAAATTGGTTTATTGATTGATGATTTTTCGCCCCAAAATGTTGCAAAAAAAATTGTAGAATTAGCCGAACAGCCTAAAAATGAGGCGGGTTTTGCCGCCGCCAACGCCGAATTGACG
>BNTT01000043.1 GCA_025996815.1 Bacteroidia bacterium | reverse complement strand
GACGATTACGAATGGACAATGGGGCAATTTGTGTGGACGGGCTTCGACTATCTCGGCGAACCCACGCCCTACGATGCCAACGGCTGGCCTAATCACAGTTCGATGTTTGGAATAATAGATTTGGCAAGCATCCCCAAAGACAGATATTATCTGTACAGAAGCCTCTGGAACAAGCACGAAACCACGCTTCACATCCTGCCGCATTGGAATTGGGAAGGGCGCGAAGGGCAAATAACACCCGTGTTTGCATATACCAACTATCCGAGCGCAGAACTGTTTATCAACGGCAAAAGTCAAGGCAAGCAAACCAAGAACAATTCCACGCTGCAAAATCGCTACCGTCTGATGTGGATGAATGCGGTGTACGAATCCGGCGAGGTAAAAGTGGTCGCCTACGATGCTCTGGGCAACGCGGCAGCAGAAAAAACCGTGCGCACAGCAGGCAAGCCTCATCATATAGAATTGCTTGCCGACAGAACGCAACTTTCAGCAGATGGCAAAGATTTGGCATATATAAATGTGCGCGTAGTGGACAAAGACGGCAACCTGTGCCCCAATGACGGGCGACTTATCACTTTCAGCGTCAAAGGCGCAGGCACCTACAGGGCGGCCGCCAACGGCGACCCCACGTGCTTGGATTTGTTCCACAAACCGCAAATGCACGCTTTCGGCGGACAACTCACCGCCATCGTGCAATCGGCAGAAAAAACCGGAAAAATCCAATTCGAGGCAGAAGCCAAAGGGCTGAAAAAAGCGACTGTGGTGTTGCAAAGCGAGGAAAAAACGGCTTATCTTTTTTCGTATTTCAAAAATAACGGAGAGGATGGTCTGCATTTGGCTTACAGTTCCGATGGCTACCATTGGGAGGCACCAGAAATTGCTGGGCACCTGAGATTACCTACAATAAAACAAACAACGAATACATGATTTATTGGGCAAGTACCATTGAAGGACGTTATACGAATGCAAATCAACAAAGCGAAGATGCCTATAATCACCGAATATATTATGTTACAACTCGTGATTTTACACATTTTTCCGAAACAAAACTTTTATATGATAAAGGATTTAATGTAATTGATGCCACGATTGTGCCGATGGAGGGCAAATTTGTGATGTTCCTGAAAGACGAAACCTTAGTGCCGCCTCAAAAAAACATCCGAATAGCATCGTCCCAAAAACTTACCTGACCGTATTCCGATGCGTCCGAGCCTGTTACCGGAAACTATTGGGCGGAGGGTCCTACCGTAACCAAGATTGGAGAAAATTGGGTCGTGTATTTTGATAAATACCGGGAAGGAAAATTTGGTGCAATCACGTCATCCGATTTAAAAAAGTGGAAAGACATTTCCGATAAAATTTCCCTGCCGGCAGGCATTCGGCACGGCACAATTTTCAAAGTTCCGGAAAGTATAATAAAGAATATAAAAATTAAACAGTTATAAAACTATATCACGAAGAGCATTATTTGCCAACCTCCCTGTTACTCATTTCTGAGCATTTGGTAGATTTCTTGCCAAGTTTTTTCGTATAGTTTGGTTTCCGTATCGGCAAGTTTGGTAAATGTCGCCGAAGAATAAAACAGGTCGGCGGCTTTTTCTTCGTCTATTTGTAAATCAAGCATCATTTGTTCTACAAGCGACTCGGCAATATCCTCCATATCAAAGATACTGTCGCTCATCTCTTTATTAACCACAAGCAGAGAACGCATAGTACAAAAACATATTTGGTGTGTGGGCTCGTGCCGTGAAAGCATTTTTAAAAACTTTTCTTTTGATATTTTACCTGCCAAATATGCTCTCAATGTTCGTTGTACTTTGTCATCGGCAACAGGTCCTTCTACAATATCATAGTCATGAGCTGGTTTTGGCGACATAGGATCGCGATTCATTACAACAAAATCTAACCATTCATCGCTATATGAGTCAAAATGTTTGACTTTACACAGGTGCTCAGTAAATTCAGAATCGTAATAGGTAAATTCAGTTACAAAACCTTCGTTGTCATATTTTCCTCCTATTATTTTTGCCCATTTTTCGGCTTGTTCACGAAATTTTGTGACATAAAAACCTTGTCCGAAATCTCTTTCCTGGTGCGTTTTTGACAAATCAATTTCAGCAATTTCCGTATAACTTCCATGAAACACTTGCATTAGCGTTGTCCTCCATTTTTATAGCATATTTCATAAATATCGTTTAGAGCATAAAGTACATTGTCGGTGTGCAACGCCCACCAATGCTTGTTCAAAAACTCCCAGCCGCCATATTTTTTCAAATAAAAAAAAGCATCTTGCACATTCATTTTGTATGCTGCGGCAAATTCGGGAATAATAAAAGTAATAAAACTCACCTTATCGCTTGTCTGTTTATCTAATTTTGTTGTCATAACCTTATGTTTTTTACTTTGCAAAGGTAATATTTTTTTTTGAATTAGTGGGTGATTGGCTTTGCCATGGATTACTTGACTTTGCTCAAATGGTGAGCGTGCTTTTTGTTTGCATTTTCTTTGACCCTAAACCGGACGACTTTTTTGATTATTTCCCACGGAACAGGCTTGTCCATGGGGAAACGCAAGGTCCCTTTTCCACTACGATAGGGTGCGAGTTCCTTTTCAAACGCATCAATACCCGACGGACTTGGGAAAAAACCATAATGCTCCTTAAATGCCGCAAAATGCACCAAATTGCCATTCAGATAAAACGTGGGCATTCCATAGGATATTTTTTCCGTTGCTTCCGGTACTTCCTTTTTGATGAAATTTCGTATTTCAAGTAAAGTCCTTTGAATTTCCGGTTCAAAGGACGCAATATATTCATCTATGGTATTCATATTATTATATTTCTGAATCAGGATTTACAACCAATAACGAACGCCTGCCTCAAATGTCAAAGAGCCACCCGTGCCAATATTTGGTGCCCAAGCCCCAAAAACCTCTAATTTTTCCTTAAAAATCCATGATAAGCCTATTGGCACGCGGACTCCTCCGCCCAATGACCAACTACCTTCGCCGACACCACTACGGGTAAACCCCATGTAGGCACCAATCCCCAGATACCAGCCCAAATTTATCTCTTCCACAAAAGTTTTGTCCAGCAAATAATAGTCGCCGGAAACACCTACATGCAGCCAATTCTTTTTAAGCCCTAAACTGACATCCCAAAATATCGGGATTTTGGGGGCTTTAAAACTAATGCCGGGACCGCCAAAACTCTCAAACTTATCCCAAGAAAAACCATTGCGCCCCTGCACTCCAACACCCCAAGTATCAGTTGGATGGTGTTGGGCAAAAAGTGTAGCGGCGGTAAATACCAGAATAAAAACACTCACTAAACTAATTTTTTTCATATTGTCCTCCTTTTTAACATATTATTATATATCTATTTTTTTATGCGCTGTTCCACTTTCATGATTCTCGTTTATTCGATTGCGTATTTTTTGCCAAGCGTGCGTGTCAAATAAACAGGTGTCTCTAATTGTATGATACATTTCTTTAAATCGGGACAGAGGAATGACAAAACTCAAAATATTGGCTTCGATATATGGACGCATTGATATATCAAAAAAGCCGACAAAGGTTTTTCTGCCATTTTTGCGATTTTCAACCACCGCCTGCGTAACGACAGCCGAACAGCCTGAACCAAACAATGAAGTAACAGTATCTTCTGAATTATTATCAAAAAAAGCCCACGCCGTTAAGCCCGAAAGAACATCCGGTGTAGCAAAAAACAACAGCCCTTCAATATTTTCAAAACTGTCTATTTTGTCAATACGGTAAAAATTAAGGTAGGGTTTTTCGGCACGAGGCACTTCTAATTTTTCAATAAAATCAATTATCATTTCCGGCGTTTGCTTGTATTTTTCTTTTAACGAAACAAAATTAGGAATGCGCTCCGGCATTTCTGTAAAGCCCGTATAAAATTTACCCCCGCCACAACCTATCACATCTAAACTGAGGCTTAGCGGGTTACCTTCTCCGGTGTTTTTTATCTCTTTGAAAAAACAGCCGTTGAGCTTTTCCGTATCAGCAATGGGCGTGTCCGAATACCAAAAAGCCACAGGCAAATCCACCGCATCGCCAAATGCCTCTCTGTAATTATTTATAAATGTGTTTAATTCCATTGTTATTTATTTTTAATGATTATACTAAAAATATTTTTGCAAAGGTACGCATTTTTCTTTTACCAAATCCCACGCTCTGTGCGGATTGTAATCAATATCACTCCGAATAATCGAATAAATATCATTAACATATTCGTAATCAGACAGTTTTTCTTCCATATTCAGAATAAATTGTTTGTCGGTCGGATATTTTAATTCGGCAAATTTGTAATGCTCTCTACAGCAATACAATAACTTATCTATATCGAACTCGCAATGCGTTAAAGCCCAATACATATCAAACAAATCGCGTCCTTTTTTCCGTCCGTAAAGGGCTTTGAATTTGGTGCTTAACAGTTCTTCAAGAGGATAGGTTGTGATATTGCATTTGCCTGAAAACCAGCCATTTTGTACTTCAAAAGGGATTTCCTGTAAACCCAACAAATTCAGATGTTCGCGTGTGTTGATTTCTATTTTCAGCCGCATATTGATTACGGGCGGAATTTCGGTATCAAAATGGTAAACCACCACATTATTGTGAAGTTTTTGTTTCACAATTCGTTTCTGTCCCAAAAACGAAAGCACCTCTCTAATTCTTTTTAACACAGGATTTATCGGCTCGTGTCTGATTTGCACCAAATCAATATCTTCCGAATAGCGTACCTGCGGCTTGATAAAAAGTTTGTGCAAAGCCGTCCCGCCCCGAAATGCCAGCGAACTGCGCAACAAATCGTCCGAAAACATTTCCACAAGCGAGCGGGCAATGATTAAATCCTGCTCAACAAATTCGTTTGCCCAAGGATATTCTGCCTTCCATTCTTTCAAAAATTCTTCTTTTATCATAAGTCGGGGTCTATTTCGGTGTTAATAATTATTTGCCATTTTTTATCAATTTTTCCGCTGCTTCCTTTCAGAGGCGAAAGCGGAACAGGAAAACAGTCTCTTTTTGCCAATATTTTACTTAAAACACCGGCTAATTTTTGATTTTCGCAAAAATTTTCCAAAATATAGCCAAGCCGTTGAATATTAGAAATATTATTGTTTTGAACGGCAATTTTTTTCAATGCCGAAACTGTCATTACTTCGTGTAATTCCTGCAAAACAGTAGTAATGTGGTTCAATCCGAAACGGCGGATTTGGTCGAGCAAATCGAAAGCAGTAAGTTCGGGCGACGAAACATTAAAATATCCGCCCTCCCCCTTTTTTTCTACAATTCCGTCCGTCAAAAGTTGTTTTTTGCCCACAAAATAGAGTTTCATTTGCTTGTTAATAATACTTCGCGGCACAGGATAGGTTGTCGTAACAAACTCAACCATTGGCTTTTGGTGCGCCGCGCCATGCAGTTGGGCTGCCGTCAGCAAACTCACATAATAGGGCTTGCCGAGCGACTTCATCAGGTTGTTGATATACGAATACATCGGTAAATAGCCAAATTGCTGGTATGTCGGTGGCAAAACAGCATAAAAACCCTTGCGAATTTTTTTTATCTTTTTCTTTTGTGTCAAACGGTACAATCCCTGATTTAACACAGCATCCGACAAATGAAATTCCTCTCTTAACTCGCTGATTGTAAATGAAAATCGCCAACGAGCCAAAACTGAATTTACAAAATTATCCCAATTTATTTGTATCTTTTCCACCATTTCTTTATTAGTGCTACTTTGC
Organism: Bacteroidia bacterium; assembly: GCA_025996815.1. GTDB lineage: Bacteria > Bacteroidota > Bacteroidia > Bacteroidales > Azobacteroidaceae > Azobacteroides. Next base: position 13,693 of record BNTT01000043.1, on the reverse strand, counting down.
AATTTATTATGATTTCCGTAATAAACCGCAAAGTTACAACAATTATTTTGTTCTGCAATTTTTTTTAGCACGCACATAACTGAAATATTCCGGCTCAATATCATTAGCGATTTCAAAACCGACGTTCTGATACATTTTTATTTAAAATTAGTTATTTTTTCATCAACACCCGATACATCCGCACAAAAGTAGGCACAGGCATCCCAATATGCTTTTTGAAACGCGAGGCAGCAATGGCTATCAAAGTAATCACGCCCAAAATCACGCTATATCCAAACAGTTCTTGCAGCGTATTGAGCATTGGCAAACCGGATTGTGCAGCATTTTCGCCGAGCAAAGCCAGATTTTTCGACAGCACACCGCTCATGGCGCGGGAATAAATCGCATCTCCGATAGGCGAAGCAATGCCGGTGCGGATAAATCCCAATATGCAAATCACCTGAAAATAGTTTCTAAATTGGGCGGTGGCTTGCGCATAAACCGTTAGCGTGATGAAAATAACGACCTGCCCGAAACCGCAGCAAACGAGCGGCAGGTACAGTTTTTCGATATTGGTGGCGGGCGATATTAAAAAATACATCATCACGGTGTAGAGCACGATAAACGACATTCCGATAAATGTCACCAATTTTTTATGCCATTGCAGGCGGGAGAGGGTAAACCACGAGAAGACTGCGCCCAACGCCATTCCGAAAAATTCAAACCATTTGAGCGAAGCCGTATTGAGCGTGTCGAAATGGAGGATTGCGCCGGTAAACGTATTTTGCAAAACCGTTTTTGTCGTAAGCAGAATGCCCATCAGCAGGAATATCACCAACAAATTAAGCAGGTTTTTTGTTTTGAACGCATCCACTTCCAAAAAGGGGTGCCGTATATTAAACAGCCTCCACAGACTAAATGCCAATGCCAACGTTGCCGCACCGAGTGCCGCGCGAATGTACGCCGAATCCAACCAGTTAAGTTGGTTGCCGTACTGCACCACAAAGATGAGCGAAAGTATAAACGTGCTCCACAGCACCATTCCCAGCCAATCGACACCGAAGAGCGGCATTTTCGGCATCGGACGGAAAGGGCGCATCAGCACGTAGGCGCACAAAATTACAACGAGCAGCAAGCCAATGGCTAAAAGGTGCACATACCGCCAATTGTAAAAGTAAATGACATAAGTGCTTGCAATGTCAAAAACGTGAATCACGCCGAGCACAATGAAAAACACAAACGAGAGAAATACCGCATAGTTGTGCGTGGGCGCAACTTTGGGCAAAACGGACGAAAGGCACTCAAATGTGCCAAACAGCCGCGCAAATCCTGCAATAAAGCAAAGCAAAATGAGCAAAGGCGTTGAATGAACATACGGCACAATAAGGTTGCATCCAATCAGCATAAGTGCAGCCGCTATCAGGCAAGTGCGGTTCGTGAAACGGAATTTCAGTCGAAATGCCACCGGAAAGTACATCGTCAAGCCAATCAACATAGCGTGGCTCATCATCTTCACATCGTTTGGCGTAATGGAGAGGCTGCCCTCCATTTGGCTCATCGCGGTAAAATACATGCCGTTGGAAAATTGGAAACACGCCAGAAACAGCATGTAAATCCAGAAACGAATGCTGTCGGGGACAAAGTCCTTGAACGACATAAAGCGGAAAATTTGATTTTGTTGTTGCATATCTTAATTTGTGTATTAGCATTGTTATTTTTGAGTTCTCCCTATGTCAAAAGTTTTCGTGTAGGCAATTTTCACATTTAGGGAAGTCAAATTCAGTGGATTGTTTTTAGAAACATACAGCGAATTGTTATGTGCCAATACCAACAATGCTATGCCCCAATCCGCTTTGTGATACCCCAATGCACCCCGTAGTAAACCCGTCGGATAAATGGTTATTTCTTTGTTGCGTAGCAAATCCGTTTCATTTCCAAAATTTAATCCTGCAGTAATAACACCGGACATCTGCCAATGCGGATTGATGACCCTTGTATAGGCATAACCGGCATTTATCCCAATTTGAACATTATCAATCTGCTTTTTCTCCGCAACAGACATATCATCACTCAAGTTTATTTTGCTCCAATAAGCACCTCCGCCCACCACAAAACTGCCTACAGACTTGAGTTGTCGCTGCCACTGCGTAAAAGGTTTCGCCGAAAATTTATTTCCGTTGCAAAGATAAGTGCCCTCAGCACCGACCTGCCACGCAGACAAGTTGGGATAGATTTCTATTTTGCGGCTCACATCATCTTGGCTATAAAAACCTTTATACATTTGAACAAATATGTCCATCAAAAAATGTCTGCCGTATTGGTGCAATTGAATATCCAACGACTGAGTTTTGCCCTTCGTTTTATCAAGTGTAAGTCCCAATTTGTAGTCCAAGTCGAGAATTATATTTTTTACGGCAAGGCTTGCACCAATATTCAGTGGGCTGTTGGGCACATAAAGTTTTTCATCGGATTCTATGTTGATGGAATTGCGAGAGAGATACCCCGTTATTGAGATTTTTTTGGGCTCGTAGGGTTCCCAATAAGTGGAATCATTCTCGGTTTGACAAAAACAATTACCTGCTGTTAAAATCAGACCGAATATAAATAGAGAAAATCTAATTTTCATTGCTTATTAATAAATTGGATATCATCTGTTCTTAACTTACGTTGTGTATTTTAATACTACGGCAGGATTACCACCCACCACTGCATAATCAGGCACATCTTTTGTTACTACGCTTCCTGCCGCAACAATAGCCCCTTCGCCTATTGTAACGCCTTTCATAATAATGGACTGAAAACCAATCCACGCCTTGTCTTTTATAACAACGGGAGCACATTTTATAACCGACCAATCCATATCTTGCCCCATCGTATGATTTTCGATTTTTTCCCGCGCGGTTGCAGTATCCTTTAAGCGTTCGCGTGAATCGGTAGAGTGCATATTGCTATCTACTATTGTGCAACCCCAAGAAAACATCACATCATTTCCTATGGTTATATTATCGGTACAATAAAAAGTTGTTCCCTCGTTCACCATCACTCTGTCGCCTATTTTCATTTGTCCTCGCTGCAAATTGATAGTACCGGCGATAACGCAATCTTCGCCAACCGTCAGATAAATTTTATCTTCTGTTGCACGCAAATTAAATTGCAACTGTTCAATGTTGGAACTTGTGCCTTTTTTGATAAATTTATTGTCCATTTTTTTTAATCTCCTATATTTTAAGTATTTATATTAAAAATATTTTTGCAAAGATACGCAAATTCCCTCAATATTTTACCACACATTCCACATTCATCCCCGAAGTCAACTGCACAAGAACGGCAGCATCATTATTCGCCGTAAAAAGAATTTTCACCGGAATGCGCTGTTCCACTTTCACAAAATTGCCCACAGAATGGTCAGGCGAGGCGGGCGAATACTGCGCACCCGAAGCATTGGAAATAGAGGCGACAACGCCCTCAAATTTGCACGCGGGAAAAGCATCAATTTCAATCGCCACCCTGCTGCCCACCTGAATGTGCTGCATCTGCGTTTCGCGGAAATTCGCCACCACCCATTTGTCCTCATCGCTCACCACTGCAAGCAGATGCTTACCCGGCATCACCAATTCGCCCTCCTGAATGGTTTTACGCCCGGTTTTCCCATCGCAAGGCGCAAGAATAACCGTGTATGACAAATTCAGTTTGGCGATTTCCAACGCCGCCTCCGCTATCTGTATGCCGGAAACGGTTTGTCCTAAACGCTGTGTCTGCTCGGCTTTTACGAGCGTGGTGGATTGTTTTTGGCGCACCAGCATTTCATATTTGGCACGCATCGCATCGTAATTCGTTTTCACGCCATCGTATTGTTGCTGCGTAACAGCTGATTCCGCCAACAGTTTTTGATAGCGCAGGTAATCTTTTTCCGCATTTTGCAGCAAAATCCGCATTTCTTCAATGCCGGCATCCGACACAGAAAGATTGTTTTGCGTGGTGTTAATGGTGCTTGCCATCGCCGATTTTCCCGACAAAGCCCTCTGATAATCGGCTTCCGCCTGCGCCACCCGCAGACGAAATTCGGCATCTTCAATCACGAGTAGCGTGTCGCCCTTGCGCACCGGCTGAAATTCGTCGAAGTAAATCTTTTTCACAAAACCTTGCACACGGCTCGACATCACAACCATATCGCGGTTGACGTAAGCATTGTTAGTGTATTCGCCGCCCACGTGAATAAACAGTGAGGCAATCCACGCGAGTCCGCACAAAATAAGTGCGATAACTACAATGTTGATGATAAGTTTTTTATTTTTCTTGTTCATAATGTTTAATTTTTTCGTCTGAACCTTGATTTTCATAAGATTTTTAAGATTTCCATGATTTTTTCTCGATTAAAGTAATCTTGAGAATCTTTTTAATCTTATGAAAATCAAGGTTCAGACAATGTCCCTGAAATAAAAAGTAATCTATAATAATTAAAAATAATATTGATTTGCGCATTAGAAAGCTGCACCTCCGCCGACAACTTGGCATTGCTCGCATCCAGCATATCGGTGAGCAGTGCCATATCGTTTTTGTAGCGATTGCTGACCACTGCATAATTCTGATTGGCGAGTTCAACGCTCTTTTGCTGCGTATTCAGTTGCTCGTAAGTTTCCAAATATCGGATATAATCCGCTTTTATTGCCAATTCGGTTTGCTCTTTGGCATCATCGTATTGCTCTTTGATGCGTTGAATCGTGAATTTGTGGCGATTGACGGATTTTTTTGTTTCGTACAACGACGACAATTTATAGTTCACGCCAATTCCGGCATACCAATAATTAAAATTCTTGTTAATCGGCTGAATTTCAAACGTAATCGGTCCGTCCAAATGGTTTCCGGCAAACAAAGCCAATTTCGGCAATCGCTCCGATTTGATGATTTTGTCCTGATGCTCATTGATTTGCGCCGCCAGCGACAAGCGTTTCAATTCCGGCGAATGCTCAATTGGTGGGGGCGCGGTTAATCGCGCCTCCACGGTGGGTATTTGCGGATTGAGTTGCACATCGGCGGGCAATCCAAGCATCGTCACCAAATTATTATTCAGAATGGCAATCGCATTCCGAATTTGCGTGCGAGCAAGTTCGAGATTTGCCAACAGCAATTCATAGCGCGTGATGTCGTTCTTCAAAACAATGCCCTCATTGCCTTTTGCCTGAATATCGTGCAACACCTGCTTGGTTTGCTCAATATTCTTTTCATACACCTGCAACAGGTTTTGCTGTTTGAACAAATCGAGGTAATAGCCAACCAATTGAAAGCGAATAGTATTGCGACTTGTCTCCAAACCCAATTGCGCATTGCGCTCCTGCAACTTGGCGATTTCAATTCCGGAAGAAATCGCGCCGCCGGCATAAATCACCTGCGACACTTCCAACGCAAAATTATTGCCGAAAGAAGGTATCGGCGCAGTCATTCCGTTGAAAAAATCGCGGTCGGAAATATACCCATCGCCCAAGTAACTGAACGACAGCGAGGCATCAATATCGGGCAGCCGCGCATTCTTGGCAACATTCACGGCTTCGCGCGCCTCGCTGATACCGGTTGTGCTCGGTCGCAACGACTTACTGTTTTGGTCGGCAAGCGCAAACATTTCATCAATCGTAATCCGTTGTTGTAGAGACGGGGCGCGCCCCGTCTTTACGGATGGTTGGGCAAACCCGCCCGCGGGACATAATGCCAAAAGCGACATTATGCACAAAAAAAATCTGTTCATTTAAACTGTTTTTTAGAAATTAAAAATAATAATGACAAGGGATTGCGGGTCAAGCCCGCAATGACAAGTTGGCTGAAACCTCAATCGGGAATTTCCCATTCCCCAGCCCAATGGCAGAAAGGATAATAATAATTTTGCTTTTTCATTTAATACGTGAGGCTATATACCTCATTCCGGCTGCAAAGGTAATTAAAAATTCGGCAGATTGTAACCCTCTACATACGTTAAAAATCATTAAAATTTTGTGGTGCAATTTCCTCAATTCAGGAGTAACGCCTTCCGAATCCCCGTGTCAAAGCCATAGACATCATCCGCAAAATAAATTTTCCCATCCGGAAGTGCATAAATCGTGCGGTAATCTATGGTCAGGGGCACTTTGGGTGCCAGCAAGATGATGTCATTGTCCAAAACCCCCAACAGCCCTTGCTTTTTCAGTTTTTTCCCCTCTTCGGAAATCGGCGGGAGGTCGATACTTGCCCTCAGCCGGTCGAAATAGACGGGGACTTTCGTCGGCAAACAGAAATAAGCCACATCCATGGGGTGCTGCACGCGCACACAGCCGTGGCTCACAGCCCTGTTTGCCCGCAAAAAATGTCGCTTGGAAGGCGTGTCGTGCAGGTAAACAGCAAAAGGATTTTTGAACATAAACTTTATCCTGCCCAAAGAATTATCATCGCCGGGGTCTTGACGTATCTGGTAGGGAAAATGTTTGGGGTCAATTTTTCCCCAATCAATCGAGTCAGGGGCAATTTCTTTCTCGCCGCGCAAAATTTTCATTCGTTGCCGTGTCAAATAGGTGGAATCTTTTCTGACTGCCCAATAGATTTCATTTTCAATGATGCTCGCGGGCACATTCCATGTGGGATTTAGATTCATATAGGCTATTTCACTTTCCAACAGGGGCGTCTGGTTGGTGACTTTGCCTACACACACATTCATCGTCAGAGGCTTGCTATCGGGCGCAACCGCCAGCAGATTAAACGCAGCCACATTCACCAGAATGTATTTATCCGAAGGCGGAGTTTTCCGCTTCCAGCGATAGCGTTCCAAATTGGCTTGCACGGTCTTGTAGTAGGGCAGCGAATCTTGATACTGCGTCAGCAATGCCTGCAATTGAAGATAAAACGTGTCGGCAGGCTGCACACCGGCTAAATAGTCGCTCGGCGCATCCATCGCGGCAAACAAATCGGCATAATGCGCCGAATCCGGTGTTTGAGTGGCGATATAATAGGCTCGCGGAAAGAGTTTTTGGGGCGACAAAAAGCCGTATTTCAGCCCCGTGGCATAGTCTATATAGGCTTTTGTCAGCAGATATTCCAACTGCCGAAACGACCGATAAATGTCCGGCATTCCCTTTCCAAACCAGCCGGTTTTGAGGGAATCCCGCAAGTGGATTATCGCTGTTTTCTCGAAATGTTCCGGATTTAATCCGTGGACGGTAGAGCATTGAATATGGCTCAGCAAAGTGTCTATACGGGGATTATCAAAAAAATCTTTTGTCCAAACGAGCTGATAATTGTTGGCGCGATAAAAACGCTTCACGGCATCCGCATAGATGGACGATTTATCGAAAAAAGCCTTCTCCGTGAGAAAAATTCGGAGCGAATCCGACAACACATCTTCCTGAAAATCAGGATATTTGCTCTCCATCTCCGACTCAAAAAACCGGAAACTGCCACCCCGCGCCTCACTGCACAACAGGGACAGCATAAAAACAACGAGTAGTGCCCTGTTCATCTGCTTTGTCTTTTTGCCCGCCACACTTCAAACACGGCAGGCAGGCAGGATACGAAAATGATGCCAACAATAACGATGTGGAGGTTACGCTGCACAATGGGCTGTGTGCCAACGAAATAGCCCGCAACAATAAAGAGAACCACCCAGGAAATGCCGCCGATGACATTGAAACTGAAAAAACGGGTGTATGACATTCGCCCCATCCCCCCCACAAAGGGCGCGAAAGTGCGAACGATAGGCACAAAGCGCGCTAAAATAATCGTCTTGCCGCCGTGTTTTTCATAAAACTCGTGCGTCTTTTTCAGATAGCTCTGCTTGAAAATTTTGGAATGGGGGTCGCTGAACAACTTCTCGCCGAAAAATTTCCCGACGAAATAGTTGCAGGCATCGCCCAACACAGCCGCCCCTATCAGCAGCAAAATCATCACAAACACGTTCAGCGGATTTTCAGGCAGAGCGCACAAAGCACCGGTAACAAACAGCAGCGAATCGCCCGGCAGAAACGGCGTTACCACCAGCCCCGTCTCGCAAAAAATAATCACAAACAAAATGGCATACACCCACAACTGATAGGCAGTTACCAACTCCGCCAGATGCACATCAATATGCAACACAAAATCAATCAACAATTTAATCAAATCCATCATATATTTATTTTTTTTTCGGGCGCAAAATTACATATTTATTTTTGAAATCGCAAGAGAAATCAAAAAAAATTGCAAATTTTACAAAAATACCACACTTATGGTATTTCACAGTTCGCGCAAATGCACTACCTTTGCAGCCAATTTATAATATACAAATTTGAAAATATGAAAACAATTCTCACAAGTCTCCCCTTCAGACTCATCGTGGCACTGCTCGCGGGCATCGCCTTGGGATTGGTTGCCAACGATGCCGTGATGCAGGTGGCGGTTACACTGCAACGGCTTGCTGGTCAGGTCATTATGTTTGCCGTGCCGCTGATTATTATCGGTTTCATTGCCCCGTCGATAACCAAACTTGGAGCCAATGCCTCGAAGATGCTGGGCATTGCGTTGGCGATAGCCTATGTGTCGAGCATTGGGGCGGCGCTTTTCTCCACCGTAGCGGGCTATTCCATCATCCCGCACCTCCACATCACCGCCGCCGCCGATGCCAACCGCGCATTGCCGCCGGTGATTTTCGACCTGCAAATTCCGCCAATCATGCCCGTGATGAGCGCGCTGGTCTTCTCCGCCCTCATCGGGTTGGCGGCGGTGTGGACGAAAGCCGAAAAAATTATCGCCGCGCTCAACGAATTTCAGGAAATAGTTGTGGCAATCGTCGTAAAGGTGCTCATCCCCATTTTGCCGTTTTTCATCGGCTTCACATTCGCCTCGCTGGCTTATGAGGGCAGCCTCACGCATCAGTTGCCCGTTTTTCTGGTGGTGATACTCATCGTGATTGTCGGGCATTTCATCTGGATGGCACTCCTCTACGGACTTGCCGGAGCATATTCCGGCAAAAATCCGTTTCGCGTGCTGAGGCATTACGCGCCTGCCTACATCACGGCAGTGGGCACTATGTCGTCTGCCGCCACGCTACCCGTCGCGTTGAGTTGCGCCCGCAAATCCGATGCGCTACGCCCCGATATGGTCAGTTTCGGCATCCCGCTCTTTGCCAACATACACCTCTGCGGCTCGGTGCTCACGGAAACATTTTTTGTGATGACCGTTTCGCAAGTGCTTTACGGCACCCTGCCGCCGCTATCCTCCATGATACTGTTTTGCCTCCTGCTGGGAATTTTCGCCATCGGTGCGCCGGGCGTTCCGGGCGGCACGGTGATGGCATCGCTCGGATTGATAGCAACCGTGCTCAACTTCGACACCGCAGGCACAGCCCTGATGCTAACAATTTTTGCCCTGCAAGACAGTTTCGGCACCGCCTGCAACGTCACAGGCGACGGCGCGCTCACGCTGATGCTTTCGGCGTATGAAGATAAGCACAAACAATGACATCTTTCATAATTCCATGTTCTATACTTCGCTTAAACTCATATTTTTTATGAGTTTAAGCGAAATATAAAACACAATACTTCGCTTAAACTCATAAAAAATATGAGTTTAAGCGAAATATAGAATCGGATACTTCGCTTAAACTAATATTTTTTGTACCTTTGCAGCCAAATATAAAATAATAATCTATGGCATTACTTGGTCGAAAACAGGAACAAACAACTATACAGCAATTAGTTGAGTCCGAAAAATCGGAATTTCTTGCGTTGTATGGACGGCGGCGCGTGGGCAAAACATTTTTGATTAAAGAATATTTTAATCAGGATTTCTCGTTTTATATAAGCGGATTGAAAAAAGCCACCAAACGTGAGCAATTGGGAAATTTTAATGCCGCTCTCACTTTTTACGGGAAAATGCCCTATCCACCTCTCAAATCGTGGATGGATGCTTTTCGGCAGCTAATTCATTTGCTTGAACATTCGGGCAAACGCGGCAAAAAAGTGGTTTTTATAGACGAATTGCCGTGGTTTGATACCGCTCGTTCGGGTTTTTTGACGGCTATTGATTTTTTTTGGAACACTTGGGCTTCGGGGCGTAGCGATATTTTGCTGATAGCCTGCGGGTCGGCTACTTCGTGGATATTTGATAAACTGCTTAACGATAGGGGCGGTTTGTACAATCGTGTTACGCGCCGTATGCACATTTCACCGTTCTCGTTGGGCGAATGTGAGGATTTTTTTACACACAAAAAAATTCCTTTCGACCGCAAATCAATCATAGATGCCTATATGATTTTTGGCGGAATCCCCTATTATCTTGAAATGTTTGAAAAAGGGTTGAGCGTTTCGCAAAACATTGATAATCTGTTATATAAAGAGGATGCCCCGCTGAAAAACGAATTTGCTTTCCTTTATGCCTCTCTGTTTAAAAACTACACAAACCACTTGAAAATAGTGGAGGCATTAAGCACAAAGAGAAAGGGATTAACGCGCGAAGAAATCATTGACTTGACCAAAATCTCCAATGGCGGCGGCTTAACAGATATGCTCAACGAATTGGAGCAGTGCGATTTTATCCGCCGTTATCAAAGTTTTGGCAAAAAAGAGCAGCATTCGCTTTATCAATTGATAGATTTTTATTCGCTTTTCTATTTCAATTTCCTGAAAACCAATACGTTTGACGACTCGCATTTTTGGACAAATGCCATTGACAATGCCCGCCGGCGCGCATGGAGTGGTTATGCCTTTGAGCAGGTTTGTTTGGCACATTTACCGCAAATAAAGCAAAAACTTGGCATTTTCGGCGTATTAACAAAAACGACTTCGTGGCGCAGCAACGACAAGGAAAATGCCGCGCAAATCGACCTCCTCATAGAGCGCAAAGACAGGGTTATCAATCTTTGCGAAATGAAATACGCTGAGGATGAGTTTGTTATAGACAAACAATACGATGAGGTGTTACGCAAAAAACGCAGTGCATTCAGAGAGGAAACAAAAACGCGCAAAACCATTCATATCACCATGATTACAACCAACGGCGTGCGGCACAACCAATATTGGGGAAATATCCAGTCGGAAGTGGTGATGGACGATTTGTTTTGAATAATTGCCGTATAACGTTAACAAAAATTTGCATGACATTATAATGAGATTTATTTCGTACCTTTGTCGGCGAAATAATAATTTAATATTAGCAGTTATGACAGATAAAGAAAGAGAAGAACTCCTTCAGTATATGCGGGATTTTAATCAGAGAGTAAAAACGGATAAGGAATTAGGCAAACAGTTTCTTATAAAAGCCGGTATTTTAGACCAAGAGGGGTATTATACCGAGCCTTATCAGCATTTGGGTGCTGCTATTCAGGCTGCTAAAGAAAAGGAACTACTAATGCAAGCCTAAATTATGTATTCTACTCGGTCGGGTCTAATTTTGGGGTTTCATGGTTGTGATGCCTCCGTTGCGAAAGATGTATTAAATGGCAAAACCGTGGCAATGAGCTATACCCCAATGCCGGATTTCGCGAAAAAGACCATATTCAAATTTGTGTTAGAAATCCCAATTGCATCAAAGGCTTCTTTCTGCCGAGAATGATGGATGAGACTTTCTTGAAAGTCTGAAAAGCGAAAACATAAATGCAAATTTGCAAGTAACTGCCTCGGTAATCAATGTCAGGTCGTTAGAAATTTCCTCTTTCATATTTGTTGAATTTTCATATTGCAAAGGTACGATATTATTTGACACCACCGAGCATTTTGCAATTTATTTTTACCGGTGCGAAGGCGTAATGTCCCGCTATGTTCCTGCATTATGCAAGGCTGGAGCCTTGCTTTTCACTATAGCGTAGGCACAGAGCCTGCACTTCCTTCTTGATATGCTTTTTTGCATTTTATGACAGAACTATACGATTTTGGGATGTAAATCTCTCTGCATTCGGAGAATTACGTCCAGCAGGGTCGGAATGTCGTGGCGAAGCGTGTCAAAAACCACATCTACATTAACCTCGAAATAGTGATGTGCGATAATATCGCGCATACGCATAATATTGTGCCAATCTATTTCAGGGTATTTTGGCAATAGGGTGCCTTCAGTACGTTTATCAATAGATTTCACCGTTTCGCCTACAGTTTGTAAACTCATGCAAATGCCGCGTAACCGAAGCACTTCTTCGGGCGACATGAACAAATCATTTACGTTTTCAATATCCGCCGTTCCTTCCAAAAGAGGGTGTAACATCTCCTCTATGTTTTGTAAAGCCTCAAAAATCAGCGTTTTGTCATACATAAATAATATCTTTTTCTATACGTTGAACAAAATTTGGGTGGAGATATTTGTGCCGTTGCACCAAATCGACTCGTGTCCCAAGTAAATTTTCTAAATCATTCAACAACCCACCCATACGAAAAAGGGTGATTGTATCCGATTCGTACAAAATATCTATGTCGCTGTCCGGTCTGTAAGTATTACGGGCAACCGACCCAAAAACGCCCATACGTTTAATACCATATTCAGGGGCGTGTTTAGACTTAAACCGGTGGAGCAAATCCAAAATTTCTGCCTGCGTTTTCATGCCTTATTTTCTTATTTGTTTGACTGCAAAGGTACAACATTTTTCTGAATAAAAAGAGTTTTCGACTCAATCGGGTCGCATATTTATAGCAACAACGGCATCATCCCCTTTCCGGAAAAGAAGAAAGCGCAGGCAAACACCTGCGCTTTCTTCTACCTGTTAGCTTGTTTTAACTCCAACGCAGGCAGAGCCTGCGCTGAACGGAGAGCAGGGAGCATAGCATCAATTTTTTTCGTTGTTATAAAGTTTAATAAATTTGTCCATTGTTGTAATCAAAAGTTTTCAATACAATAGAGTCATTTCCGAATAAATTTTTAACATCTTCCCAAGAAACACTTTGGATTTTCTCGATGGGAATTGGCTTTGTTTGAAATACAGTTGCATTTAGTTCTTCAAAGCGTTTTTTTAAATCCTCGGTTTTTGGCAGAATAGCAACAAAATAATAAGTATCGGCAGATTTTATTTTTTCCATTGCTGCCTTTACAATTTCATTTTTTCCGATTTTTCTGTCATTACCATCATTTTTTTTGAAAATGTCGGGCAAATTGTAAGAACTTGTATCTGTCTTGTCGTAATTTAAAACATTGATTAACAGATATTTGTAGTATAATTGAACAAAAATATTTGAAGATATACCATCAAAGACATTTTCTTGTTTCAAATCATTAAAATTTCTGTTAATAGAGAAACTTCCCTGACTTGTTTTCACTTTTCCTTCAATAAAAACAACGGTCTTTGTTTTTGTGCAATTATTTTCTGCTATAATAACTAAATCGCTATCCCCAAAGTCAGAAAAAGACTGTTCATTGAGTATCGTATATTTTATACTCTCACCAAAACATTCGCTATTATCTATTTGCAAAACTTTCAGAAAATCACTCATCAATTCAGGGTATTCTTGCAAATAAAAAACAATGCTATTAAATATTCCTCGTTCGGAATATCCTAAAACCTCTACTGTATTCATATTTCTCATATTTTTTTATTTTTTTAATTATTAAAACATAGACAGATGCCTTGTAGTAAACTAAAGGGGAAGCACCAGCCGGAAGCCTATGACGGAGTAGCGGTAGTCGGGCATGGCACTACTGCGAAAAGACACACGGCAGTACCACGCATTGTTGTCGCCGCCCCAGTCGCCGCCGCGAACCACGCGCAACGAACCCGACACAGCAACTGTAGGGTTCGTCTGTG